>JALYWQ010000283.1 GCA_030852625.1 Actinomycetota bacterium | reverse complement strand
GTCGACGGCGAGCACCTCGCCGGCGATCCACGCGTGGTGGGCCGCCACCGCGGTCGTCACCGTCTCGGGACCGGCGAGCACGACGCGGATCCGGTCGGCGATGTCGAGGCCGACCTCCTTGCGCAGGTCGTTGAGGGCCCGCACCACCTCGCGCGCCGTGCCCTCCTGCCGTAGGGCGTCGTCGAGCTCGAGGTCGAGGGCGACCGCCCACCCGCCCTCCTCGGCGAGGGCGAAGGACTCGTGGCGGGTGGCCCGGAGCTCCACCTCGCTGGCGTCGAGGCGCTCGCCGGCGATCTCGATGTAGCCGTCGGCCTCGAGCTGGCGCTGGAGCGCCGTGCCGTCGGCGGTGGTGAGGGCCTGCTTCACGTCGTTGACGCGCGGGCCGAGGCGGGGGCCGAGGGCCCGGAAGTTCGGGATGACCGTCCACGTGAGGAGACCGGAGAGCGTGTCGACGTCCTCGAGGACCTTCACGTTGAGCTCGGTGGCGATCTCGTCGAGGACCTCGGCCGGCAGCGAGTCGCCGGGGTGCAGGAGCAGGGCCCGGGACAGCGGCTGGCGCACCTTCACCTTGGCGTCGGTGCGGGCCGAGCGACCGAGGGCCACCAGTCGCCGGGACGACGCCACGGCGTCGGCGAGCGGCTGGTCGCGCCAGCCGTGGGGCTCGGGCCAGTCGGCCAGGTGCACGGAGCGGCCGCCGGTGAGGGTGACGTGGAGCTCGTCGGCGATGAAGGGGCAGAACGGCGCCAACAACTCCGCCACTGTGACCAGGCACTGGTGGAGGGTGGCGTGGGCGACGTGGTCGGGCGCCTTCCAGAACCGGGGCCGGCTCCGGCGGACGTACCAGTTGGACAGGTCGTCGATGAAGGTGGCCAACCGGCTGGACGCGCCCAGGGCATCGAACCCGTCGAGGGCCTCGGTGACGGTGGTGACGGTGTCGTCGAGCTCGGAGAGCACCCAGCGGTCGAGCACGTGGGTGGGCTGGGGCAGCTCGTCGCCGGGCGACCAGCCATCGAGGTCGGCGTAGGTGGCGTGGAACGAGAAGACGTTCCAGAGGGTGACCAGGGTCTGGCGGGTGGCCTCGCGGATCCCGTCCTCCGACACCCGGCGGGGGCTCCACGGCTGGCCGGCGGAGAAGAAGTACCACCGCAGGGCGTCGGCCCCGAAGGTGCCGAAGATGTGCCACGGGTCGATGACGTTGCCCTTCGACTTCGACATCTTGGCGCCGTGCTCGTCGACGATGTGCCCGAGGCACACCACGTTCTTGTACGGCGTCTCCCCGAACACGAGCGTGTTCACGGCGAGCAGCGAGTAGAACCAGCCGCGCGTCTGGTCGATGGCCTCGCAGATGAAGTCGGCCGGGAAGGCGTCATCGAAGCGCCCGTCGCCGGCGAAGGGGTGGTGGTGCTGGGCCGACGGCATCGACCCCGAGTCGAACCACGCGTCGAGCACCGGCTCGAGGCGGCGAGCCGTCTTGCCGCACTCGGCGCACGGGAAGGTGATCTCGTCGACGAACGGGCGGTGGAGGTCGAGATCGGTGAGGTCGCGGCCCGAGCGCTCCGAGAGCTCGGCCACCGATCCGATGCAGGTGTCGGCGCGGCAGTCGCTGCAGCGCCAGATCGGCAGCGGCGTGCCCCAGTAGCGATCACGGGACAGGGCCCAGTCGATGTTGCCCTCGAGCCACTTGCCGAAGCGGCCATCACGGATGTGCTCGGGGTGCCAGCCGATGCGGGCGTTCTGCTCGAGCAGCTCCGGGCGGCGCTCCGACGTGCGGGCGAACCACGAGGTCTTGGCCCAGTAGATGAGCGGCGTGCCGCAGCGCCAGCAGTGGGGGTAGCTGTGCTCGTAGGCCTCCTCGGCCACCAGCAGCCCCCGGGCGGCGAGGTCGGTGATGATGTCGCGGTCGGCGTCCTTCACGAACCGGCCGTTGTACGCCGGCACCGTGTGGTCGAAGGCGCCGTCGGGCCCGACGGGGTTCAGCGTGGGGAGGCCCTCGGCCCGGCCCACGTTGGCGTCCTCCTCGCCGAAGGCCGGTGCGATGTGCACGATGCCGGAGCCGTCGGCGTCGCTCACGTAGTCGGCCGCCACCACCCGCCACGGGTCGCCGTGGTCGGCCGTGAGCACGTCGAAGGGCCGCTGGTAGTGCGAGCCGACGAGGTCGGTGCCCCGCCACTGCTCGAGGGTCGGCTGGTCGGGGTAGCGCCGGGCCGCCGCGCTGGCGCCCAGCACGAGGTCGTTGCCGCCCGACGGGTCGGCGATGCGCACGTACTCGAGCTCACCGCCGACGGCGGCGGCCACGTTCGACAGGAGCGTCCAGGGCGTGGTGGTCCACACCAGCAGGTCGGCGCCGGCGGCGGGGCCGTCGAGCACGGGGAACCGCACGAACACCGAGGGGTCGACCACGTCCTGGTAGCCCTGGGCCACCTCGTGGGACGAGAGGGCGGTGCCGCATCGGGCGCAGTACGGCGTGACCCGGTGGCCTTCGTAGAGCAGGCCGTTGTCGAACAGCTGGCGGACGAGCCACCACACCGACTCGACGTAGTCGTTGCTGAGGGTCCAGTAGGCGTCGGCGGTGTCGATCCAGGTGCCGGAGCGGGTGGTGAGGGCCGACCAGTCCTCGACGTAGCGCTGGACCGACGCCCGGCAGCGCTCGTTGAACTCGGCGATCCCGTAGGCCTCGATGTCGCCCTTGGTGGCCAGGCCGAGCTCCTTCTCCACCTCCAGCTCCACCGGCAGGCCGTGGCAGTCCCAGCCGCCCTTGCGGGGGACGGCGTGGCCCCGCATGGTCTGGAAGCGCGGGTAGAGGTCCTTGAAGGCCCGGGCCCACACGTGGTGGAGGCCGGGCTTGCCGTTGGCCGTGGGCGGGCCCTCGTAGAACACCCAGGGGGTGGCACCCTTCCGGGAGTCGCGCACCGCCTCGACGATCCCCTGGTCCCGCCAACGGGTGAGGGTGCGCTCCTCGAGCGCAACCAGGTCGAGCGAGGGGTCGACGGGACCGAACGGCATCCGGGGAGCGTACCGGCGGGCCCTCCTGCGCCTGTAAGCGGTTGGCAGAGGTTGTTGAGGAGGGGGTCCATCGGTAGGATGCCGCACCCTTTCCGGGGGGAAGGGCCTCTTCACCAAGGATGGCAACCCACATGGCACCCACGACCAAGGCCGCCGCGAAGGCGACCAAGGCTCCGGCCAAGAGCACGGCGAAGGCCACCAAGGCGGCGACGGCCAAGAAGGCGCCCGCCAAGAAGGCATCGCCGGCCAAGGCCGCCAAGGCGCCGGCCAAGGCTGCCGAGAAGGCCACCAAGGCGCCGGCCAAGGCGTCGAAGAGCACCGCCAAGGCCCCGGCCAAGGAGGCCCCGGCCCGCAGCCGCATGTCGGCGCCGCCGGCCCTCGCCCACAAGCCCCAGGTGCGCAAGGCCCCGCCGAAGCGCACCGGTCCCCTCGACAAGTTCCTGCTCGGCCAGCTCGACGCCCTCGCCGAGGAGCGGGCCACCTACACCCGCCAAGCGGCATCCCTGAAGGCCGAGGCCGACTCCCTGGTCTTCGAGCGCGAACCGGGCGACGTCCAGTTCGACGAGGAGTCCGGCGAGGGCGACACCCTCGCCGTGGAGCGGGAGCGCGACCTGGCGCTGAGCGCCCAGGCCAGCCAGGCGGTGGAGGAGATCGACATCGCGGTCGCCAAGATCCACGACGGCACCTACGGCGTGTGCGAGCAGTGCTACAGCAACATCCCGAAGGAACGGCTCCGGGCCCTGCCGCACGCAGCGCTGTGCGTGCAGTGCAAGAGCGCAGGGTTCGCTGGCCGCCGCTGAGGCGATCGTGACCCGTGTGCGGCGGTACCCCGTCGCCCTGTTCACGGCCGCGGCCGTGGTTGTCGGCCTCGACCAGCTCACCAAGCAGCTCGCCCTCAGCGGGCTCGACGACGGACCGATCGACCTGGTCGGCTCGCTGCGCCTCTTCCTGACCTTCAACGACAGCGCGGCCTTCAGCATCGGCGGTGGCCGCACCAGCTGGATCGCAGCGCTCGGCCTGGTCATCGCCGCCGTCGTGCTCATCGTCGGGCTGCGCGCCGACGACCGCCTCACCGCGATCGGCTACGGCACCCTCTTCGGCGGGGCGGCCGGCAACCTCACCGATCGCATCTTCCGCGATGGCAACGGCGCGCTCGGCGGCCGGGTCGTCGACTTCGTGGATCCGGGGTGGTGGCCGGTGTTCAACGTGGCCGACGTCGCGCTCTGGGTCGGCATCGCCGTGCTCCTGGTGGCGGCCCGCCGGCGGGACCGGGCCGACGCCGAGCCGGCGGCATCCGGGGCGCCCACCGCCACGTCGACATGAGGGCCATCGAGACCGTGCCGGCGGCGATGGCGGGGGAGCGGGTCGATCGCATCGTCGCCATGGTCACCGGTTGCAGCCGGGCCGAGGTGGCCGACCTGATCGACGCCGGCGACGTGCTGGTGGATGGCGCGATCGTCACGTCGCGGTCCACGCGGTTGCCCGCGGGCGCCACCATCGACGTCACGTTCGTGGCCGCCGAGGAGCGCACGGGCATCGAGCCCGACCCGTCGGTCGAGGTGCCGGTGGTGCACGAGGACGAGCACCTCCTGGTGATCGACAAGCCGGCCGGTCTCGTGGTGCACCCCGGTGCCGGCAACCGATCGGGCACGCTCGTGCACGGGCTCCTCGCCCGGTACCCGGAGCTGCTCGGGGTGGGCGACGACCCGGAGCGACCCGGCGTCGTGCACCGCCTCGACAAGGGGACCTCGGGCCTCCTGCTGATCGCCCGCACCGAGGACGCCTACGAGGAGCTGGTGGCGGCGCTCTCGGCCCGGGAGGTGCATCGCCAATACCGCACCGTGGTGTGGGGGCACGTGGAGGCGCCCCGAGGGCTCATCGACGCTCCGATCGGGCGCTCCGTGCGGGAACCGACCCGGATGTCGATCGACGAACGGGGTCGTGAGGCCCGCACCCGCTACGAGGTGCTGCGCCGGTTCCAGGAGCCGGTGGCGGTCACCGAGCTCGAGTGCACCCTCGAGACCGGACGGACCCACCAGATCCGCGTGCACCTCCGCTCCATCGGCCACGCCGTGGTGGGCGACGCCCGCTACGAGGGCGCTCGCCAGTCGCTGCCGTTCGGCCGCCCCGCCCTCCACGCCGAGCGGCTCATGCTCGAGCACCCGATCACCGCTGAGCCCCTCGAGTTCCGCTCCCCGCTCCCCAACGACTTCGTGGAGCTGCTGGGACGGTTGACCTGAGCTGTCGCTCGGCTCCGGGTGTCGCTTCGCTCCTGCTCCGCCGAGTGCCCTACGCAAGCGCCTTCGGCGCTAGTGCTGCGGGCGTCGCTGTCGCTCGGCTCTGGGACGGTTGACCTAGGCGACGGGGTCGGGGATGGCGTCGGCGGCGGGCCAGTCGAGGTCGCCGCGAGCCATCCCGGCGATGTCGGCGAGGGTGAAGCTGTCGAGGTGGGCCCGGATCCGGCCGCTGATGCCGGCCCACACCGCCAGCAGCACGCACTGGCCCTCGTGGTCGCAGGCGCCGTCCTGGTGGGGCTCGCCGAAGTCGCCGACGGCGATGGGGCCGTCGACGGCCGACACGATCTCGCCCAAGGTGATCTCGTGCGGTTCGCGGGCCAGCACGTAGCCGCCCCCGACGCCGCGCTTCGAGCGCACGATGCCGGCGCCCTTCAGGGCCAGGAGGATCTGCTCGAGGTACGGCTGGGGCAGCCCGGTGCGCTCGGCGATGTCGCGCACGGACGTGGGCTTGGTCCCGTCGCCCTGGAGTGCCAACGACAGGAGGGCCCGGCTGGCATAGTCGCCCCGCGTCGACACCTTCACCCGGGCCACTCTATGGGAACTACCGTGCGGAGCGGCGTAGCCAGCTCATGTCCGAACCACTCATCCTCCCGACCTACGGCGGGCCGTGCATCACCAACGTGGTGCCAGCGCTGCTCCAACCGGAAGCCGACGCACCCGCGTGGCTGCCGTCCGTCGCCCACGACGCGCCCCGGGTCGTCCTCCTCGTGATCGACGGCCTGGGCTGGAACCAGCTCCAGGCCCGTACCAAGCGGGCTCCCACGCTCTGCGCCATGGAGGGTGGTCCGATCACCACGGTCGCCCCGTCGACCACGGCCACAGCGCTCACGTCGATCACCACCGGCCTCCCGCCCGGGGAGCACGGGGTGGTCGGCTACCGGATGTACGTCCAGGGCGAGGTGCTGAACGTCCTGCGCTGGAACACCCCGGCCGGCGACGCCCGCTCCACCATCCCGCCGGAGAAGGTGCAGTCCCGCCCGTGCTTCGGCGGCCAGCGCCCACCGGCGATCACCCGCGCCGAGTTCGCCACGTCGGGCTTCACCGGTGCGCACCTCGACGGCGTCCGGTTCACCGGGTACCGCACCCTGGGCACGCTCGCGGCGGAGATCGTCCGGATCGCCCGCACCGGCGAGCCGTTCGTCTACGCCTACTACGAGGCCCTCGACAAGGTGTCCCACGAGTACGGGCTCGGTGCCCAGTACGACGAGGAGCTGCACTGGATCGATGAGCTGGTGGGCCGGCTGCTCGAGCAGCTGCCGGCCGGCACCGTCCTCATGGTGACCGCCGACCACGGGCAGGTCGAGGTGGGCTCCAACATCGTGGAGCTGCCGAGCGACGTGCTCACGCACGTGTCGCTGCAGTCGGGCGAGGGACGGTTCCGGTGGTTGCACGCCCGTTCGGGTCGCACCACGGCGCTGGCCGAGGCCGCCACCAGCCTCCTCGGCGACCAGGCCTGGGTGCGCACCCGCGAGGAGGCCATCGCCGAGGGTTGGTACGGCCCGGTCGTCACCGACACCGCTGCGAGCCGGCTGGGCGACGTGCTCCTCGCCGCCAAGGGCGACGTGGCGTTCTTCGATCCCGACGACACCGGGCCCTACGTGCTCGTCGGCCGGCACGGCTCGCTCACCGAGGACGAGATGCTCGTCCCGCTGCTCGCCGGCGTCGCCCGGTAGCCCGGCCACGGGTGGCGCGGCCGTCTGGCCCCGGAGCCGGTCCGGGTAGCTTGGCGACCATGTCCGACCCCACCGCCGCCGACCAGCAACCAACGGACCAGGACGTGCTCGTCCCCAGCGTCGTGGGCGACGAGGAAGGGGAGCCCACCGAAGCCGTGCAGTCACCCGGCAAGGTGATGCGGATCGGCTCGATGATCAAGCAGCTGCTCGAGGAGGTCCGCCAGTCGGACCTCGACGAAGCCAGCCGGGAGCGGCTCCGGGAGATCTACGACACCTCCCGTTCGGAGCTCGCAGCGGCCCTCTCGCCCGACCTCCAGGAGGAACTGGGGCGCCTCACCCACCCGTTCCAGGGGGAGGCCACGCCCACCGAGTCCGAGCTCCGGGTGGCCAAGGCCCAGCTCGTGGGTTGGCTCGAGGGACTGTTCCACGGCATCCAGGCCACCCTCTTCGCCCAGCAGATGGCGGCCCGGCAGCAGCTCGAGCAGATGCAGCGGCAGCTGCCGCAGGGCGCCCAGCAGGGCCGCGAGGGCGGGCCTCCGCCGGGCACGTACCTGTGAGGTAGCGTCGCGAACCACAGTGCTGTGATTTGGCCCCGGGCCGGGGCCTCTGGGACCTGGGAAGGAGGCGCAGCCTGAGCCGTGGCCGACAGCTTCACGCACCTCCACGTCCACACCGAGTACTCGATGCTCGACGGCGCCGCCCGGATCGCCGACGTGGTCGGTTCCGCGGTCGCCGACGGCCAGCCGGCCATCGGGATCACCGATCACGGCAACATGTACGGGATCCTGGACTTCTACAAGGAGTGCCGGAAGCAGGGCATCAAACCGATCATCGGCTCCGAGCTCTACATGGCCCACGAGAGCCGGCGGGAGCGCCCGTCACGCCGGGGCCGGGTCGACGACGGCGGCGGTGACGCCGAAGGCGGCGCCAAGCTCTACTACCACCTCACCGCGCTGGCCGAGAACGCCACCGGCTACAAGAACCTCATCCAGCTGGCCAGCCGGGCGTTCCTCGAGGGCTACTACTACAAGCCCCGCGTCGACTGGGAGCTCCTCGAGGAGCACAGCGAGGGCCTGATCGTCACCACCGGCTGCCTCGGCGGCCACACGCTGCAGCACCTCCTGCGCGACGACTTCGACGGCGCCGTGAAGGCGGCCAGCCGGCTCCAGGACATCTTCGGGCGCGACAACCTCTTCATCGAGCTCCAGGACCACGGCATCCCCGAGCAGCACCGCACCAACCCGATGCTGCTCGACATCGCCAAGCACCTGCAGGCACCGTTGCTCGCCACCAACGACAGCCACTACGTGCACCGCGAGGACTCCGTCGCCCACGACGCCCTGCTCTGCGTGCAGACCGGCTCGTTGATGAGCGACCCCGACCGCTTCAAGTTCCATGGCGACGAGCACTACCTGAAGCCGGCGCACGAGATGCGGTACCTCTTCGACGAGCTGCCGGAGGCGTGCGACAACACGCTGTGGATCGCCGAACGGGCCGACGTCCAGATCGACTTCGGCAGCCCACAGCTCCCGAGCTTCCCGCTGCCCGAGGGGTTCGAGAACGACACCGAGTACCTCCGCCACCTCACCTTCGAAGGGGCGAAGCAGCGCTGGGGCGACCAGCTGCCCGACAAGATCGTCGAGCGGCTGGCCTACGAGCTGCAGGTCATCGAGTCGATGGGGTTCTCGTCGTACTTCCTCATCGTGTGGGACCTCATCAAGCACGCCCGCGACTCGGGCATCCGCGTCGGTCCGGGCCGCGGGAGCGCGGCCGGCTGCGCGGTGGCGTACACGCTCTGGATCACCGATCTCGATCCCATCAAGTACGACCTGCTGTTCGAGCGGTTCCTCAACCCGAGCCGCATCTCGATGCCCGACATCGACATGGACTTCGACTCCCGCTTCCGGGACGAGATG
Source organism: Actinomycetota bacterium (assembly GCA_030852625.1). Lineage (GTDB taxonomy): Bacteria > Actinomycetota > Acidimicrobiia > Acidimicrobiales > VFJN01 > VFJN01. The sequence goes on along the minus strand of JALYWQ010000283.1, from coordinate 6,489 downwards.
ATCCGCTACGCGGCGGAGCGCTACGGGCGGGACCACGTGGCCCAGATCGTCACGTTCTCCACCATCAAGGCCCGCGCCGCGGTGCGCGACGCGGCCCGGGTGCTCGGCTACCCCTACGCCGTCGGCGACAAGGTCGCCAAGGCCATGCCGCCACTCGTGATGGGGCGCGACACGCCGCTCTACGCCTGCCTCGAGCCGCACCCGAAGTTCGAGGACGGCTACAAGATGGCCGCCGACCTCCGGAAGATGCGCGACGAGGACCCCGACGCCGCCAAGGTCATCGAGGTGGCCAAGGGCCTCGAGGGCCTCCGTCGCCAGGACGGCATCCATGCCGCGGCCGTGGTGATCACGAAGGAGCCGCTCACCACCTACCTGCCCATCCAGCGGAAGCCGGAGGGCGGCGTCGACATCGAAGACGCTCCCATCGTCACCCAGTACGAGATGCACGGCGTCGAGGAGCTCGGGCTCCTCAAGATGGACTTCCTCGGCCTCCGCAACCTCGACGTGATCTCCGACACCCTCGAGATCATCCGGGAGTCCCGAGGCGTCGAGCTCGACATCGACGGCGTCCCCCTCGACGACGACCTCACGCTGGCCCTCCTGCGCCGGGGTGACTCGATCGGGGTGTTCCAGCTCGAAGGCGGCCCGATGCGGTCGCTGATGCGCTCGCTGGCGCCGACGAGCTTCGAGGACGTGGCGGCCCTCGTGGCGCTGTACCGGCCGGGCCCCATGGCCGCCAACATGCACAACGACTACGCCGACCGGAAGAACGGTCGGAAGCCCGTGGAGTACTTCCACGAGGACGCCGAGGAGCTCCTCGCCGACACCTACGGGCTCATGATCTACCAAGAGCTGATCATGCGGGTGGCCCAGAAGTTCGCCGGCTACAGCCTGGCCCAGGCCGACAGCCTCCGGAAGGCGATGGGCAAGAAGTCCCGCGAGGTGATGGCGAAGGAGAAGCAGGCCTTCGTCGACGGCACCGAGGCCACCGGCTACGGCCAGGCGCTCGGCGCGGAGCTCTTCGCCACCATCGAGCAGTTCGCCGACTACGCCTTCAACAAGTCGCACTCCTTCGGCTACGGCTTCATCGCGTACCAGACGGCCTACCTGAAGGCCCACTATCCGGCCGAGTACCTGGCCGCCCTCCTCACGAGCGTGAAGGCCAACCTCGACAAGGCGGCCGTCTACCTCGCCGAGTGCCGCACGATGGGCATCGAGGTGCTGGTCCCCGACGTCAACCGCTCGGCGTCCGACTTCGCGCCGGTGGTGGAGATCGACGAGCAGGGCAACGAGCAGCGCTCGATCGTGTTCGGCCTCAGCGCGGTGCGCAACGTCGGCTCCGGCCTGGTCGGCCTCCTCATCGAGGAGCGGGAGCGCAACGGACCGTTCGTCGACTTCTACGACTTCTGCGAACGCGTCGACTACCAGGTGCTCAACAAGAAGACGCTCGAGTCGCTCATCAAGGCCGGCGGCTTCGACAGCCTGGGCCACGCGCGGCTCGGGCTGCTCACCTCGTTCGAGGAGATCGTCGACTCCACGGTGGCCCGCCGCCGCGAGCGCGACATCGGCGTGATGTCGCTGTTCGGCGACGTCGAGGAGGGCGGCTCGGGATACGACGAGCGCAAGGCCATCAGCGACGTCGAGTTCGACAAGCGCACCCGGCTGTCCTTCGAGAAGGAGATGCTGGGCCTCTACGTGAGCGACCACCCGCTCATGGGCGCCGAGGCGTCCCTGCAGCGCAAGTGCGACGGTGTGCTCGCCGACGTCGCCGACCTCGAGGACGGCACGATCCGCTCCTTCGGGGGCGTGGTCACCGGGCTCCAGCGCAAGTGGACCCGCAAGGGCGACCTCATGGCGGTGTTCATGCTGGAGGACCTCCAGTCGGCCGTCGAGGTGATGGTGTTCCCGAAGGCCATGACCGACCACGGGCACAAGCTCGACGACGACGCCGTCGTGATCGTGAGGGCCCGGGTCGACAACCGGGAGGACCAGCCCAAGCTCATCGCCATGGACGTCGAGCCCTTCGAGCCGATGTCCGGCGACGCCTTCCCGCTCCGGCTGAAGGTGGCCTCGGCGGCCATCTCCGAGGCCGTGATCGACGAGCTGAAGCGATTGCTCGGGGAGCATCCCGGCGACTCGCCGGTGCTCCTCCACCTCGGCGAACGGCAGGTGCTCCGGCTCCCGGCGGCGTGGACCGTGAGCGTCGGGCCGGCCCTGCTCGGGGAGCTCCGCGTGCTCCTCGGACCGACCTCGATCCTGGCCTGAGCAGGGGCCTTCGGGCCGGCTGACCCGTCACTTGACCGCGCGGTCATGGGCCATGAGCAGGGTGTTCGCGCCGACGTGCCCCGGCGCCGAGTTGCGCTCGGCGGCCGCGTCTACTGGACTAGAGCGGTCGCAACCACGAGTGATCCGGGGGCTGGCAAGCGAATGTCCATCCAGGTCGAGACCAAGGACTGCACCACGCTGGGCGATGCGGAGCTGGCCGAGTTGGCCGATCTCTGCGCCGAAGGTCCCATCCCGTACGAGGTAGGACTGCTCTCGAAGCAGGCCGAGGCCTGGGTGCTGACCACGCAGGTTCGGGAGAACGGCAAGCTCAAGGGCTTCGCGTTCTCCACGCTGGAGCGGATCGGCGGCACCCCGTGCGTGCTGGTCGGTCTGGCGTCCATCAAGCGGGGCGCCAAGCGCGACTCCGTCCTCCGGGCCATGGTGCAGGACCAGCTCCGCCGTGCCGTCCTCGCCTTCCCTGACGAGGACGTGCTCTACGGCACCCGGTTCACCACGGCGTCGGGCTTCGAGGCCTTCAAGAACCTCAACGACATCGTGCCCCGCCCCGACCACCGGGCCAGCGGCGAGGAGCGGGCCTGGGGCCGGCGCCTGGCCAAGCGGTTCGGCGTCGACGCCTCGGCCTACGACGATCGCTCGTTCAAGGCCACCGGCACCGGCACCCACCCCGAGGTGTTCGACCACGAGAGCCTGAAGCCGGAGGCCATCGCGGCCGACGTCGAGGCCTTCTTCAAGGGCATGAACGCCAAGCGGGGCGACTCGCTGGTGGCCTTCGGCTGGGCGATGGCCGAAGACCTCGCCAAGCTCGCCTGAGCCAACCGAACCCGAGGTCCTGACCCTGGAGCTCGGTGACGCCATCCGCCGGCGGCGGATGGTGCGAGCCTTCGCCGACGACGCCGTCGACCCCGCTGTCGTCGACGGTCTGATCGACCTGGCCCGCCGCGCCCCGTCGGCCGGCCACAGCCAGGGGTGGGCCTTCGTCGTCCTCGAGGGCGCCGAGACGGCCCGCTACTGGGACGTCACCCTGCCGGCCGACCGGCGGGCCGGCTTCCGCTGGCCGGGGCTCGTGGCGGCGCCGGTTCTCGTGGTGGCGCTCGTGCGACCCGACGCCTGGGTGGAGCGCTACGCCGAGCCCGACAAGGCGGCCACCGGCCTCGGCGCCGGTGCCGACGCCTGGTCGGTGCCGTACTGGTGGGTCGACGGTGGCGCGGCGGTGGAGCACCTCCTGCTGGGCGCCGTCGACGCCGGCCTCGGCGCCTGCTTCTTCGGGCTCTTCGGCCACGAACAGGCCGTGCTCACCGAGCTCGGTGTGCCCGAGGGCTGGCGCGCGGTCGGCACGGTCGCGCTCGGCCACCCGGCGCCGGACGAGCCCGGCCGATCGGCGGGACGGCCCCGCCTGTCGCTCGCCGATGTGGTCCACCGGGGTGGCTGGTAGGTCGAGCTCGACTCGCCCGCGGTCCTGACGGGCCGTCAGATAGGTTGCGGGCCGTGCCGGAGGGAACCAACCACCGCGTCCTGCTCGCTCAACGCCCGGAAGGGCTCGTGAAGGAGGACGACTTCACCCACGACACCCAGCCGATCGGTGAACCGGGGTCGGGCGAGGTGCTGCTCCGCACCGAGTACATCGGGATCGACGCCACCGTGCGGACCTGGCTGTCGAAGGCCGAGGGCTACATCGAGCCAGTGGCCATCGGCGAGGTGGTGCGCAGCAGCGGCATCGGCCGCGTGCTGGCGTCGAACAGCGACAAGATCCCCGAGGGCGCGCTCGTCTCGACGCTCACCGGGTGGCAGGAGTACGCCGTCGTCGGTGATGACCCGATGCTCACCACGGTGCTGGCCGAGGGCACCGACCCGCAGGCCGCGCTGGGTGTGTTCGGCGCCAACGGGCTGACCGCCTACGTGGGGCTCACCGAGGTGGGCAAGGTCCGCGAGGGCGACACCGTGGTGGTGTCGGCCGCGGCCGGGGCCACCGGGTCGCTGGCGGTGCAGATGGCCAAGATCCTCGGCGCCCGGGTGATCGGGATCGCCGGCACCGACGAGAAGTGCGAATGGCTGGTCGACGGCCTCGGGCTCGACGGCGCCATCAACCACCGCACCGACGATCTCCCGACGCGACTGCGGGAGCTGTGCCCGAAGCGGATCAACGTGTTCTTCGACAACACCGGCGGCCCGATCCTCGATGCCGTGCTGGGCCGGCTGGCCGATGGCGCCCGGGTGGTCCTCTGCGGCGCGATCTCGTCGTACAACGAGCACCACAAGCCGCCGGGCCCGCCCAACTACCTCAACCTGATCTCCCGCCGGGCCCGCATGGAGGGCTTCATCTCCTGGGACTACTGGGGCCGGTACGCCGAGATCATGGGCACCCTCGGCGAGTGGGTGGCGGCCGGCCAGCTGCGCCACCGCTCGCACGTGTTCGAGGGGCTCGACACTGCGCCGCAAGCCCTCAACGCCATGTTCACCGGCGAGAACATCGGCAAGGTCGTCATCAAGGTCAGCTGAGCGCAGCCCGGCGGACCTTCCCGCTGACGGTGCGGGGGAGGGCGTCGACGAGCTCGAGAGCGCGGGGTGCTGCGTAGGCCGGGAGGGTCTGCTTGGCGTGGTCGCGCAGCTGCTCGAGCGTGGGCGGTGCCGCCGAGTCCGTTGGCACCACGAGCGCTGTCACCGCCTGGCCCCACGCCGCGTCGGGACGGCCCACCACGGCGACCTCGGCCACGGCGGGGTGGCCGGCGAGGGCTCGTTCGACGGCGGCCGGCCAGACGTTCTCGCCGCCGGTGATGATGAGGTCACCGGCGCGGCCGTGCACGACCACGGTGCCGTCGTCCTGCACGGCGCCGAGGTCGCCCGTGGGGAACCAGCCGTCGGGATCCTTCGGGTCGGCGCCGGCGGGATCGTCACCGCGATAGGCCCGGAGGAGCATCGGCCCCCGCACCTCGAGCTGCCCAGTGGTGTCGGTGCGCACCTCGACGCCGTCGAGGGGGCGGCCGTCGTAGACCACGCCGCTGCCGGTCTCGGTCATCCCGTAGGTGGCGATCACGTTGGCGGGTCGGTCGGCCAGCGGCGCCTGACCCCCGAGGAGGACGAGCCGGAACCGGGCCGGGTCGAGCCGCTGGAGGGCGGTGGGCACCAGCGACACGAGGGTGCAGCCGTCGTCGGCCGCACCCGCCACCGCGGCGGCGTCGAACCCGTCGTGCACGGTGAGCGGCGTGCCGGTGTGGAGGGCTCGCAGCACGACGGCGAGGCCGCCGATGTGCGAGAGCGGCAGGCAGGCCAGCCAACGGTCGCTCGCCGGGTCGGCCTGCAGGCGGGCACTGGTGGCCGTGGAGCTGGCCTCGAGGGCGTCGTGGGTGAGCACCACGGCCTTCGGATCGCCCGAGGTCCCGCTGGTGGTGAGGACGAGGGCGTCGCCCGGGAGCACCGGCACGTCGGGCCGGGCCGCGCCGAGGGCGGCTCGGCGGGCGGCGTCAGGCCAGCGAGGGTCGAGCGGCATCGCCGCGTCGCCAGCGGCCCAGACGGCACGGAGCTCGTCGACGAACGCCGGGCCCCGAGCCTCGACCGGCACCAGCCGGTTCACGGGCCGGATCGGCGGGCTCGGAGCATGGTGGCAGCGTAGGAGCCGGTCGGGGGAGACTCTGCGCCGCCATGGTCGATCCTGCTGCAGCGCCGCCCCCGTCCCCCGTTCCGAGTGGATGGCGGGCCTGGTTGGCCGGCGCCCGGCCCCGCACCCTCCCGGCCGCGGTCGTTCCGGTGCTGGTGGGCACAGCGGCGGCCACCGGTGAGGTCGACGTGATCGCCTGGCGGGCGCTGGCCGCGGGCGCGGTGGCCCTGCTGCTGCAGATCGGCACCAACTACGCCAACGACTACAGCGACGGCGTGCGGGGCACCGACGCCCCCGGTCTCCGGGTCGGGCCGGTGCGGTTGGTCGGGTGGGAGATCAAGCGACCCGGCGCGGTGAAGCGGGCCGCGATCCTCTGCTTCCTCGGCGCTGGCCTGGCGGGGCTGGCCCTCGCCCTCGCGGTGGGGCCCGAGCTGGTAGCGGTCGGCGCAGCCGCGATCGCCGCGGGCTGGTTCTACACCGGCGGTTCCCACCCCTACGGGTACTACGGGTTCGGCGAGCTGTTCGTGTTCGTGTTCTTCGGGCTGGTGGCCACGATCGGGTCCACCTACGTCCAGACGGAGTCGATCACCAGCCTGTCGATGGTGTCGGCG
>JALYWQ010000263.1 GCA_030852625.1 Actinomycetota bacterium | reverse complement strand
GGACCTCGCGCCCTTGGGCGACCTCACCTCTGCGCTCCTTCCGCCGGAGGTGACGGCGGAGGCCCGGTTCGTGCCGCGGGTCGCCGGTACGCTGGCCGGTAGGGCGTGCGCCACCGAGTCGTTCCGTCAGGTGGACGCCGACATCGAGGTCGACTGGACCGCGGCCGACGGCGATCGTCTCGAGGCTGGGCAGGTGATCGGCGTGGCGCGGGGCCGCCTGGCCGGGATCCTCACCGCCGAGCGCACGGCCCTCAACTTCCTCTGCCACCTGTCGGGGATCGCCACCCTCACCCGTCGCTTCGCCGACGCCGCCGCCGAGGGCGGGTCCGCTCGCATCTGGGACACCCGCAAGACCACCCCCGGCCTGCGCACGCTCGAGAAGGCGGCGGTGCGGGCCGGCGGCGCCGTGAACCACCGGGCCAACCTCTCCGACTGGGTGATGTTCAAGGACAACCACCTCGCCGTGCTCGGCATCGCCGAGGGGGTGGCGGCGGCCAAGGCCACCTGGCCCGGTCGCCTCGTCCACGTGGAGGCCGGCGACCTCGACGAGCTCCGCGAGGCCCTCGAGGCCGGCGCCGACGCCGTGCTCCTCGACAACATGAGCCCCGAGGAGGCCAAGGCCGCGGTGGCGGTGGCCGCCGCCTGGGAAGCCGACCACGGCACCCGCCCGCTCCTCGAGTGCAGCGGCGGCATCACCGTCGAGACCGCCGCGGCCTACGCCGCGACCGGCGTCGACCTCCTGTCGACCAGCCAGATCACCCAGAGCGCGCCAGCCCTCGACATCGGCCTCGACATCTAGCTCGACAGGTCGAGCGGATCAGGTCTCGTCGAGCACGGCCTCCAGCGCGGCCAGGTCGAGGGGCTTCGACAGGTAGCCGTTGGCGCCGAGGTCGAGGAGCCGCTGCACCCGACGGGGGGAGATGTCGGCCGAGAGGATCACCACCTTGGTCGCCGCGGTCTCGGGGTGGGCCCGGAGCCGGACCAGCACCTCCTCACCGTCGAGGTCGGGCAGGTGCAGGTCGAGGAGGATGAGCGACGGCCGGAGGCGCTGGGCCAGGTCGAGGCAGCGTGAGCCCTGCATCGCCACCTCGAGCGCTTCGTTGCGTCGTTCGAACACCCGCTCCATCACCCGCACGTTGGCGAGGTTGTCCTCCACGTAGAGCACCGTGGTGTCGCTCCGGCCCAACCGGTCGGACGGTCGGGACGGGTCTCGGTCCGTTCCCGATGGTTCGGCCGGCGTTGGCGTGGACGCGGGCTTGGTGGGAGCGGGCGTCGGCAGGTCGACCCAGAACGTGGAGCCGACGCCGACTTCGCTGGTGAAGTCCATGGTGCCCCCCATGGCCTCGACCAGCCCCTTCGACAGGGACAGACCGACCCCGGTGCCCTCCACCGGTCCGTGGGCGGCGTCGAGGCGGTCGAACGGCACGAAGATCCGAGCCCGGCCGTCCTCGGAGATGCCGAGGCCGGTGTCGCGCACCTGCAGGCGGGTCACCTCGCCCACGTGCTCGGCGGAGACGGTGACCGATCCGCCGACCCGGTTGTACTTGATGGCGTTCGACAGCAGGTTGAGGAGCACCTGCTTCAGGCGCTGGCGGTCGGCGCTCGCCCGGAGCTGCTCGTCCATCGGGGCCAGCTCGACGACCACCTCGTGCTCGGCGGCGTACGGACCGAGGAGGGCGATGGTCTCGGAGGCGAGGTCCCGCAACTCGATCGGTTCCACCGACAACGACAGGTCGCCGGTCTCGATGCGGGCGATGTCGAGCACCTCGTTGATGAGGTCGAGGAGGTGGCGGCCGGCCCGCACGATGTGGTCGACGCTCTCGCGGTTGTCCTCGCTCAGGTCCTCGAGTTGGAGCAGCTGGCCGAACCCCAGCACGGCGGTGAGCGGCGTGCGGAGCTCGTGGCTCATCCTCGACAGGAACTCGTCCTTCGCTCTGGTGGCGGCCACGGCCCGGTTGCGGCTGTGGAGGATCTGCGCAGAGCGCTCATCGAGGAGGCGGGCGGTGTCGTCGAGGGCCGCGCTCAGTCGTCCGACCTCGTCGGCCGATGTCGCCAGCGGCACCATGGGCGCCTCCTCGCCCAGGCGCACGGCGTTCTGGGTGACGGCCTCCACCCGTCCGGCGATCCCGCGCGTGAAGAGACGGAGGCCGAGGGCCGCCAAGCCCAGGCCGGCCGCCAACCCGACGACGAGGAGCCCGCTGATCACCCGCTCGAGGTCCTCGGCTTCGCCCTGCGACGACGAGAACTGCTCGGTCAGGTCGGCCTCGACGGCGCTGACGACGGCGCGGGCGTCGTCGGTGGCCGCCTTGCCGTCGCGGAGCAGCTCGCCCAGCTCGGGTGCGGGGGCGTCGGCGTCCACCGCGGCGACCAGCCGGGCGTGCTCGGCCAGCGCCCGCTCGATCGCAGCCTCGATCCGATCGGCATCCGCACCGGCGCGCGTGCCGACGAGGGCGTCGAGCGTCGCCTCGAGGTGGTCGCTGGCTCGGACGAAGGGCTCCAGCAGATCGGCGTCGCCGCTCGCCGCGTAGCCGCGTGCGCCGGTTTCGGCATCGACGAGGAGCTCGAGGGCCTGGTCCGTCCGATCGGTGGCCGCTCGCAGCTCGATACGATCGGAGCGCTGCCCGACCTGCGCGCGCTGCAGCACCAGGGTGGCGATCAACGTGGGGGCGAGGGCGAGCAGCGGCAACGCCAGCACGAGCATGCCCTTACGGCCGATGGGTAGGTTCAGCCACCATCGGCGGCGCCGCGACACCTCGGCGACCGGATCGGGTTCGTCGACATGGGAGATGGGCAAAGAAGCGATGGTGGTGACGGTAGGACCTCCGGACGGGCAGCGCCTGCCGTCGATTCCCCGATGACGGAGACATCGAGCCCTTCGGGCCGCATCCTCGTCGTCGAGGACGACCCCGCCACCCGTGCCTACGTGGCCCGAGCGCTGGGCGGGTCGGGCTTCGACGTCGTGGCGGTCGACTCGGTGCCACCGGCCATCGAGCTGCTGGCCTCCGAGGAGCCCTTCGACGTGCTCCTGGCCGACATCGGGCTCCCGGGCGCTTCCGGGTTCGACCTCGTGCGGGAGGCGAAGGTGCTGCGGCCGAGGCTCCCCATCGCGCTGATGACCGCCGACGCCAGCGTGGACGTCGCCGTGCAGGCCCTCCGGAGCGAGGTCGACGACTTCCTCACCAAGCCGGTGGCTCCGGCGACCCTCGTCGATCAGGTCACGAACCTGGTGAGCCGTGGCCGGGCGTCAGCCGGGAAGCGCGAGCGCGTGCTCGCGGTGGGCGCCCATCCCGACGACGTGGAGATCGGTGCCGGCGGAGTGCTCCTCGCCCACCGCCAGGCCGGCGACGAGGTGGCCGTGCTCACGCTCAGCCAGGGTGCGCTGGGCGGCGACAAGCGGGCCCGGGCCGGCGAGTCCGCCGAAGCGGCCCGACGGCTCGGCGCCAGGCTCTACCTCCAGGACCTCGAGGACACCCACATCTCGGAGTCGAACCCCACCGTGGCCCACATCGAGGAGGCGATCGGCGACTTCCGGCCGACCGTCGTCTACACCCACTCGATCAACGACCTGCACCAGGACCACCGCAACGTGCACCGGGCCACCATGGTGGCGGCGCGGACCACATCGAGCCTCTACTGCTACGAGAGCCCGTCGGCCACGGTCGACTTCCGGCCCGTCCGCTTCGTGGCCGTCGACGCCCACCTCGAACGGAAGCTCGAGGTCATCCGGGCCTTCGCCTCGCAGGTGGAGATCCGCTCGTACCTCGACGAGGAGCTGGTGCGGGCCACCTGCCGCTACTGGGGTCGCTACGGGGCCTCGCGCTACTGCGAGGCCTTCGAGGTGATCCGCGAACGACCACGGGAGCGCTCCGATGGCTGATCCGGTCCGCATCCTCGTCACCGGCGCCGGCGGGCCCGCCGCGGTCGCCTTCCTCCAGGCCGTCATCGGTCCGGGTGTCGACGCCTTCGCCGTCGACATCGATCCCCACGCGGCCGGGCTCTACCTCGTCCCCCCTGAGCGGCGGGGTCTCGTGCGACGGGGCGACGACCCGGCCTTCGCCACTGATCTGGTGCGAGCGTGCCAGGCCCACCGCATCGACGTGCTGGTCCCCACCGTGGACACCGAGCTGTTGCCCCTCGTCCCCCACCGCGACGAGCTGGAAGCTGCCGGCACCCGGGTGCTGATGGCCAGCGATCGCACGCTCGAGCTCTGCCTCGACAAGTGGACCCTGGTCGAAGCGTGCGCTGCCGCGGGTGTTCCGGTGCCGGCCACCCGCGTCGTCGAACCTGAGCTGTCGCTCGACGACTGGTCGTGGCCGGCGATCGTGAAGCCCCGGCAGGGGAGCGGTTCGCGTGGCGTGGAGCTGCTGCGGTCCCCCGACGACCTCGGCCGCATCCCCCACGACGGCTCGATGATCCTGCAGGCCAACCTGCCCGGGATCGAGCACTCCCTTGACGTGCTGGCCTACCGGGACGGACGGATCGCGGCGGTCGTGCCGCGGACTCGGTTGAAGGTCGACTCCGGCATCGCGGTCACCGGCGCCACGGTCGTGGACGAGGAACTCGACCGGATCGGCCGACAGGTGGCAGCCGCCATCGGACTGACCACCGTGGCCAACGTCCAGGTGAAGGCCGACCCCGACGGACGACCCCGGCTCCTCGAGGTGAACCCGCGGTTCCCGGGCAGCATGCCCCTCACCGTGGGAGCGGGGGTCAACATGCCCGTGTTGGCCCTCGATGACGTCCTGGGCCGCCCCGTGCCGGACCGCGTCGAGCACCGTGCCCTCGAGGTGGTGCGACACTGGCAGGAGACGTTCCTCGAGCCCGGCTCGCTGGCTGCCACGGGCCCGATCGAACTGGGAGGTTGACCATGCAGATCCCGATCCTCGACCGGGGATCCGACCTCCACGTGCACTCCACCTTCTCCGACGGTGCGAGCACCATCGAGGAGAACCTGGCCTCGGCCACCGGCCTCGGGATGCACACCGTGGGGATGGTCGACCACGTCCGGCGCGACACCACCTACGTCCCCGACTTCGAGGCCGCGGTGCGGGAACTGGCCCGCTCCACCGACCTCCGCATCTACTGCGGCGTCGAGGCAAAGATCCTCGACACCGCCGGCACCGTGGACCTCCCCGCGTCGTTGCCGGCGCTCGACTACGTCCTCATCGCCGACCACCAGATGCCGCGGCCCAACGGCCCGGCCCACCCCCGTGACGTGGTGGCGGCCATCGAGGACGGCACCGTCACCGTGCCCGAGATCATCGACGACCTGGTGGAGGCAACCGTGGCGTCGCTCCGCTGCTACGACCGCACGGTGATCGCCCACCTCTTCAGCATCTTGCCCAAGTGCGGGATCCACGAGGACCAGGTGCCCGAGCGCCTGATCCGGCGGATCGGCGACGCCGCCAAGGCGGCGGGGACCGCGATCGAGATCAACGAGAAGTGGACCTGTCCCTCACGGCGGGTGGCCACCCTCCTCCGGGAGCGAGGCGCGGAGATCACGCTCAGCACCGACGCCCACCACGAGACCCGGGTCGGCCGGTACGACTACGTCGAGCGGGTGGCGGCGAGCCTCGAGGCGCCGGCGGCGTCGGGCCCGTAGCGACCATGCGTGCGCTCGTGGAAGCGGTGCTCGTCGCCTTCGTCTTCCTCGGAACCGCGCCCCTGCTGATCAACGCCTACCAGTACCTGATCATCGGCGGGCACCGCAGCGCTCGACGGAACCACTACGCCCTCGCCGACCGCCACCTACCGAACACCGCGGTGCTCGTGCCGGCGTGGAACGAGGCCGCCGTGCTCGACGCCAGCATCGACCAGCTCCTGGCCCTCGACTACCCGAAGGACCGGTTGCGGGTCTACGTGGTCGACGACGCGTCCACCGACGGCACCCCGGCCCTGATGGCCCGCAAGGCGGAGGCGTACCCGGGTGCGGTGGTGCACCTGCGTCGGGAGCGGGGCGGGGAGGGCAAGGCCCACACCCTCAACCACGGGCTGGAGCAGATCCTCGCGGACCCGTGGGTCGAGGCGGTGCTGATCATGGACGCCGACGTCGTCTACGAACCCTCGGCACTCCGACGGATGGCTCGCCACCTGGCCGATTCCGGTGTCGGCGCCGTGACGGCGTACATCAAGGAGGGATCGGAGCGGGGCGGCACGGTGCAACGCTTCATCGCCTACGAGTACATCACCGGGCAGGCCGCGGCTCGCCGGGCCCAGAACGTGCTCGGCGTGCTGGCCTGCCTGGCGGGGGGCGCGCAGCTCCACTCACGGGCGAACCTCGAGGCCATCGGCGGGCGCATCGACACCAGCTCGCTGGCGGAGGACACCTTCACCACCTTCCGCACGCAGCTCGAGGGCCGCCGGGTGGTCTTCGAGGGGAACGCGGTGGTGTGGGCCGAGGAGCCCGACGACCTCGGGGCTCTCTGGAAGCAGCGGCTGCGCTGGTCGCGCGGGAACGTGCAGGTCACCCGGGCCCACAAGCACCTGTGGTTCCGGCCCTTCACCCGCGGGCACCGCCTGGGCTCGGCCAGCTTCGGCCTCATCTGGTTCGCCACCCTGCTCCTGCCCGTGGTGATGATCCTGTCGAGCGCCGGGCTGGTGGGGCTGTGGTTCGTCGACCGCGACCTCGCCGCGACGACCTTCCGGTTCCTCTGGGTGGTCAACGCCCTCACGTTCGTGTTCACGACGAGCTTCGCCCTCCTCCTCGATCCCGCCACGGCCCGCAAGACGTGGCGGGAGGCGCTGCTGTTCCCGGGCGCCGTCTCGTTCACGTTCATCCTCTACGGCTGCTTCCCGCGCCTGCTCCGATGGATCGGTGAGGGGCTGAGCTCCCTCTCGGGCGTTCGCTTGAACGACCTCGGCGTGGACCTGGTCATGCTCGCGGCCTACGTCTGGGTGTCACTGTGCATGGTGGCGGCATGGGGCCTGGTGCGGGCATCGAGCCGTCTGCCGAAGTGGCTGAGTGGCCTCGGCCTCTACCTCGTGGGCTTCGGCCCGGTCCTGTGCGCCATCACCTTCACGGCCTACGTGAAGGAGGCCCGCGGTGCCGAGCAGGTCTGGGACAAGACGGAGAAGACCGGACGGGTGGCGCTGCGCTCATGACCGACGGCCCCTCGTTCCTCGACGACGACGATCGCACGGCGCTGATGCGCCGGGAACGCCGGGTCCTCTGGAAGGAACTGGCTGCGTTCGTGGCCGTCGGCATCGTCGTCGTCGTGCGTTGGAGGTGGCTCAGCTGATTGCGGCTCGCCGCCGACGATCGGCGACGAATAGCGTCTGCCGCTGTGCTCCTGCTCGCTCTCGACGTCGGCAACACGCAGACGGTGGTGGGTCTCTACGACCTCGACCCTGATGCCACCGCCAACCTGAGCCGTCGCGTCGCCGATTCGGCCCTCGTCGACCACTGGCGGATCGCCACCAACGCCGAGCGCACCGCAGACGAGCACGCCCTCGTCCTCCTCGAGTTCCTCGGCTTCCACGGCTCCACCTGGGAGGACAACGACATCCAGGGCATCGCGGTGTGCTCCTCGGTGCCCCGCGTGACGGGCTCGCTGCGGCGGATGTCGGAGCGCTACTTCGGCTTCCCGGCTCTCGTGGTGGAGCCCGGCGTGCGCACCGGCCTCCCGGTGCTCTACGACAACCCGAAGGAGGTGGGCGCCGACCGCATCGCTGACGCGGTGGCGGCCTTCGACCTCTACGGCGGCCCCACCGTCGTCGTCGACTTCGGCACCGCCACCACCTTCGAGGCCATCTCGGGCAAGGGCGAGTACCTCGGCGGCGCCATCTTCCCCGGCATCGACATCAGCCTCGACGCCCTCTTCGCCCGCGCTGCCGCCCTCCGCCGGGTGGAGCTCGTGGAGCCCCGCTCGGTGATCGGGCGCAGCACGGTCGAATCCATCCAGTCCGGCGTGATCTACGGCTACACCAGCCTCGTCGACGGCATGTGCGAGCGGATCCTCGACGAGCTCGGCAGCGACGCCACGGTGGTGGCCACCGGCGGGCTCTCGGGCCTGATCGGTCCGCTGTCGAAGGCCATCACCCACGTCGAGCCCTGGCTCACCCTCCACGGGCTCCGCCTCATCTACGAGAAGAACGCGTCATGACCGACGGCAGCGAGACCGAGGGCCGGCCGCCGTTCGTGCCGCCCTACCGGTTCGAGCGCACCGCCACCACCGCCGAGCTCCGAGCCGCCCACGGCGAGATCGAGGCGGGGGAGGAGACCGGCCAGCAGGTGTCGGTGGCCGGCCGGGTCATGCTCGTGCGGGCCCAGGGCAAGCTGGCCTTCGCCACCCTGCGCGACGGCAGCGGCGGCGAGATCCAGCTCTTCGCCCTCGCCGCGCTCACGGAGCGCTTCGACGACTTCGGCAAGCTCAGCCTCGGCGACTGGGTCGGCGTCGACGGCGAGGTCGTGAAGACCAGGAAGGGCGAGTTGTCGGTGAAGGTGGGCTCGTGGGTGCTCCTCGCGGAGACCCGCCGCAGCTTCGGCGACAAGTGGAACGGCATCACCGACGTCGACACCCGCTACCGCCAGCGCTACGTCGACCTCTGGGCCAACCCCGAGAGCCGCACCACGTTCCTCGCCCGCAGCCGCATCCTGCGCGGCATCCGCCGGTGGCTGGACGACCGTGGCTTCGTCGAGGTGGAGACGCCGGTGTTCCACCCCATCCCGGGCGGGGCCCACGCTCGGCCGTTCACGACGCACCACAACGCACTCGACCTCGACCTGTTCCTGCGGATCGCGCCGGAGCTCTACCTGAAGCGGCTCACCGTCGGCGGCTTCGAGAAGGTGTTCGAGATCGCCCGGGTGTTCCGCAACGAGGGGCTATCCACCCGGCACAACCCCGAGTTCACGATGCTCGAGCTCTACGAGGCCTACGCCGACTACGAGGACGCCATGCGCCTCACCGAGGAGCTGATCGCCCACCTCGCGCTGGAGCTCCACGGCACCACGAAGCTCACCTACGGCGATCGCGAGCTCGACCTCACCACCCCGTGGCGCCGAGCGTCGATGACCGACCTCATCGAGGAGCACACCGGCCTCCGCCTCGACGTCCGCATGCCCATCGAGGAACTTCGGAACCTGGCCGCCGAGCACGGCGTCGAGGTGAAGGACGACTACGGGCAGGGGAAGCTCATCCTCGAGATCTACGAGAAGACCACCGAAGGCCAGCTCTGGGGACCGGTGTTCGTCACCGACTACCCGAAGGAGGTGTCGCCCCTCGCGCGCGACCACCGCGAGCTGCCCGACATGGTCGAGCGGTTCGAGGGGATCGTGGCCGGTCGTGAACTGTGCAACGCCTTCTCCGAGCTCGTCGACCCCGACGAGCAGCGGGCCCGGTTCGAGGCCCAAGCTGCGGCCAAGGCCGCCGGCGACGACGAGGCCATGGTGGTGGACGAGGACTACCTGCGAGCCCTCGAGTACGGGCTGCCGCCCACCGCCGGGCTCGGCATCGGGATCGACCGCCTCGTGATGCTGCTCACCGACACGCCGTCGATCCGCGACGTCGTGCTCTTCCCCACGCTCCGTCCCGAGCAGGGATGACCGCGGAGCGGGTCGGCGGGCTGCTGCTCGCCGCCTTCGCCCCGCTGGTGCTGCTCGCGGTCGACCCGTGGGGGTGGTACCCGTTCGGGCCGAGCAAGGTGCTCGTCCTGACGGTGGTGGGCGTCGCCGGCGCGATCCTCGTGCTCGGCGCCCGTCGCCCGTCGGTGCCCCGATCGTTGGCCCTGGCCCTTGTTGGCCTCGTGGTCGCGATGGCCGTCGCCGCCGTGACGGGGGAGGAGGGCCTCTACGCGTGGGTCGGCACACCGGAGCGTCGCTTCGGCGTGCTCACGTGGGTGCTGTGCGCAGGCATGCTGCTAGCGGGGCGGGCGCTCGGCGCCGGTGGGTGGCTCACGTTGCCGACCGGCCTGCTCGTCGCTGGTC
>JALYWQ010000227.1 GCA_030852625.1 Actinomycetota bacterium | reverse complement strand
AGGCGAGCCCGCTCGCGCAGTGGCCGTGGTGGCCCGACCCGGCCGTCCGACCGACGCCACCGTCACGCTGCCGCCGGGCGACTGGACCGACGCGTTCACGAGCGACCGGTGGACGGGCACCGTGGCGGTCGCCGACCTGCTCCGCCGGTTCCCCATCGCGCTGCTGGAGGTCTGATGCGACCGGAGGTGTGGGCGCCCATCCCCGATTCGGTGGAGCTCGTGCTCGGCGATGGCACCCGGCTCCCCCTCGAGCGGCGGGAGGACGGCTGGTGGACCGGCGGACCCGACCTCGCCCACGGCGACCGCTACGGCTTCGCCCTCGACGGCGGCGATCCCCTGCCCGATCCCCGCTCGCGCCGGCAGCCCGACGGGGTCCACGGCCTGTCGGCCGTCGACGAGGAACGCTTCGAGTGGACCGACGACGAGTGGCCGGGCGTGGAGCTCCTGGGCGGCGTCATCTACGAGTTGCACATCGGCACCTTCACGCCGGAGGGCACCCTCGACGCCGCCATCGGCCGGCTCGACCACCTCCGTGAGCTCGGCGTGGCGGCCGTCGAACTGCTCCCGGTGGCCGAGGCCATGGGCGAGCGGGGCTGGGGTTACGACGGGGTCGGGCTGTGGGCCGTGCACCACGCCTACGGCGGGCCCGCCGCGCTGCGGCGGTTCGTCGACGCCGCCCACCGCGCCGGGATCGGGGTGCTGCTCGACGTCGTCTACAACCACCTCGGACCAGAGGGCAGCTACCTCCACCTCTTCGGGCCCTACTTCACGGACCGCCACGAGACCCCCTGGGGCGCGGCGGTGAACCTCGACGGGCCGGGCTCCGATGAGGTCCGCCGGTTCATCATCGACAACGCCATCCACTGGTGCCGGGACCACCACCTCGACGGCCTTCGGGTCGACGCCACCCACGCCCTGCTCGACGACAGCCCGGTGCACGTGATGACCGAGCTCTCCCGCGCCGTCCACGAGCTCGGCGACGAGGACGGCCGCCGCCGCTGGGTGGTGGTGGAGCGGGAGCAGGCCGAGCTCCTCCCGATGCGCTCACCGGAGCAGGGCGGCTGGGGCGCCGACGCCCGATGGGGCGACGACCTCCACCACGCCCTGCACGCTCTCCTCACCGGCGAGCGCACCGGCTACTACGAGCCGTTCGGCCGGCTCGACGACGTGGCCACCGTGCTGCGTGCCGGCCACCTGCCGCCCGGCGAGCCCGTCGACGACGAGATCGGGCCGGTGCACCTGATCACCTGCGCCCAGAACCACGACCAGGTCGGCAACCGGCCCGGTGGTGAACGGCTGAGCGACCTGGCCGGCACCGACGCCGCCATGGCCGCCGCCGCCATCGTGCTCCTCGGGCCCGGCACCCCGATGATCTTCCAGGGCGAGGAATGGGCGGCCACCGCCACCTTCCCGTTCTTCTGCGACACCTCGGACGACGAGCTCGCCGAAGCCATCCGCAGCGGCCGGTTGGCCGAGCTCGAACCGCTCGGCTGGGACCGGGACTCGTTCCTCGACCCGCTCGACGAGACCACCTTCCAGTACGCCAACCTCGACTGGGACCAGCTCGACCGCGCCGACCACCACCAGGTCCTCGACTGGTACCGCACCCTCATCCACCTCCGCCGTGAGCACGCCGAGCTGGCCACCGGTCGGGTCGACGACGTCGAGGTCGACGAACCGGCCGGCCTGCTCCGGATGCGCCGCGGGCGGTTCGACGTGGTGTGCAACGTCGGCGACGAGGAGGTCGAGGTGGCGCTCCCCGATCGGGAGCTCGTCGCCGCCCACGGCAAGGTGGTCCTCGACGAGGGCGGCCTCCGCGTCGGCTCCACCAGCACCGCCGTCCTCCGTCGAGGATGATCCTGTAACGCGACCCGCGGCGGGGCGTACTGGTCACCAACGAGTGGCACCGGCCACCGGAATCGGGAGGGTGACGATGTTCGTACAGGTGATCAAGGGACGGACGAAGGATGCTGCGTCAGCGACGGCACAGGGCGACAGGTGGGCCGCGGAGGTGCGGCCCGGAGCGATCGGGTACCTCGGCGGCACGTTCGGGGTCGCCGACGACGGCACCGTCGTGGTGCTGGCCCGCTTCGAGGACGAAGCCTCGGCGCGCGGCAACTCGGAACGACCGGAGCAGACCGCATGGTGGTCAGCCTTCGAGCCCCTGCTCGACGGTCCGGCGTCGTTCCGCGAGACGAGCGACGTCAGCCTCCTCTTCGGCGGTCCGTCCGCGGCAGCCGGCTTCGTGCAGGTGATGGAGGGCACGGTTCCCGATCGGGCCAAGGCCGAAGCGCTGGAGACCCCTGAGCTCGAGGCGCAGCTGAAGGAGGCCCGCCCCGACCTCCTCGGGGCCATCCGGGCGTGGTTCGACGGCGGCGAGTTCGTGGAGGCGGCCTACTTCACCTCGGAGGGCGAGGCCCGCAGCGGCGAGACCTCGAGCGACTTCGAGGCCCCACAGGCCGAGTTCACCGCCATGTTCGGCGAGCCCACCTACCTCGACCTGCGCCAGCCGCACCACAGCTGAACGTGCGGCTCCCGTTCGGCCTGCGCTGGTGGGAGCTGGTGCCCGAGGCGGTGCTCGGGCTCGGTCTGGCCTTGTTCCTGGCCACCGAGCCCGACGCCGCCACGAGCGCCTTCGAGAGCACGACCGCACTCGTTCTGATGGCCGCCACGGCGGCGATCTGGATCACCCTGCGCCTGGGTTCGAGCCGACTGGGCCGTCGATGGGCGCCGCTGCGGACAGTGGCGTTCGGGGCCGCGGCAGCGGGGGTGCTGGCCCTGGTCGTGCTCCCGGCCTACGACGACACCACCGTCGTCGAGACCCTGCCCGTGGTCGCCGCACCCCCGGCGTCGCCGACCACCGTCGCCCCACCCGCCGGCCCCGACGAGGCGACGAGCACCACCGCGACCGTCGCACCGGCGCCACACGTGATCGCCGAAGCACCGATCCACGGCATCGACCATCGGGCCGAGGGGACGGCCCGAACCTACCGGCAGCCGAGCGGCGCGCTGGTGGTGGGCCTGGAGGCCATCGACATCCAGCCGGGTCCTGACTACGACGTGTACGTCGTGCCCGGCGTCGACCGCGAGGACATCGACGGCGGCACCCGTCTCGACGACCTGCGCGGCAACAAAGGCACCCAGTACTACGACGTCCCGCCTGGCATCGACCTCACCCCCGGCTCGTGGACGGTTCTCGTCTGGTGCCAGACCTTCGACGTGCCGGTGGCCGGTTCGACGCCCCGATAGGTGTGGTCAGCGGTGCTCGGGGTTGGGGAAGTCGAAGCGGCAGCCGGCGTCCCAGTCCCGGCGCTGGTTGCCGTGGGCCGGCATCCCGCCACGGTCCTTGAGCATCCGGGCGACGTGCAACAGGTTCCACGTCATGAACGTGGTGTTCCGGTTGGTGAAGTCGTTCTCGGGGCCGCCCGAACCCTCGTCGAGGTACGACGGGCCCGGACCGACCTCACCTATCCACCCGGCGTCGGCCTGCGGCGGGATGACGTAGCCGAGGTGCTGCAACGAGTAGAGGATGTTCATGGCGCAGTGCTTCACGCCGTCTTCGTTGCCGGTGACGAGACAACCACCGACGCGGCCGTAGTAGGCGTACTGCCCTGCGTCGTTGAGCAGGCTGGAGTTGCCGTAGAGGCGCTCGACGACCCGCGTGCAGACCGACGACTTCTCCCCGAGCCAGATCGGGGTGGACAGCACGAGGATGTCGGCTGCCATGACCCGCTCGAAGATCGACGGCCACTCGTCGCTGGCCCACCCGTGCTCGCTCATGTCGGGCCACACGCCGGTGGCGATGTCGTGGTCGACGGCCCGCAGCTCCTCAACGGCCACACCCTGCCGCCGCATGATTTCGGCCGAGATGTCGATGAGCCCCTGGGTGTGCGAGCGCTCGGGTGACCGCTTCAGGGTGCAGTTGACGAACATGGCCCGGAGATCGGTGAAGTCCCAGGTGTCCTGCTGGCACAGCTCTTCCTGCTTGGCGTTCAAGGTCACCGGGCGCTCCTCGTCGATCGTGGTCCTCCATCGTCCCCGATTCGAGCGGGGCCGTTACGGAAAACCTCAGCCAGTCCGCCAGGAGCGGTAGAGCGCGACCAGGTCGTCGACGGCCTCATCGGGGAGGTCGTCGACCTCGATCCGGCCCAGGGCGTCGATGGTGACCCGCATCTGGGCCAGGTACTCGGAGCAGTGGGGACAGCCAGCGAGGTGGGCCTCGAGGCGTGCCGTGTCGCGAGCGGTGAGGCGACCCTCGAGGTAGTCGGTGACGAGCGCCACGGCCTGCCGGCAGACCAAGGGCGGGCGGCCCCAGAAGCGGAGCTTCATGACGACATCACCTCCCCCTCGAGCAGGGCCCGCAGACGGGCGCGGCCGCGGTGGAGGAGGACGCGCTGGTTGCCCTCGGAGAGCCCGAGCAGCTGGCACACCTCGGGCGCCGGCAGGCCATCGACGTCGCGGAGCAGCACCACCCGCCGTTGTGCGTCGGGGAGGCGGGGCAGCAGCTGCGTGACACGCTGGGCCAGCTGCCTGGCGACCAACTGGTCCTCGGCCCGGTCGGACCACGGCTCGGGCGGATCGGCCCATGCCCCCGAGGCATCGAAGCGCTCGGCTGCGTCCTCCGCCGGTCGTCCGGCCCGCTGCTCCTTGCCGGCCGTGGTGCGAGCCCGGTTGAGCAGGATGTGGAAGAGCCAGGTCTTGAACGACGAGCGTCCTTCGAAGCGGTCGACACCGCGGACCACCGCCAGCCAGGTGTCCTGGGTGACCTCCTGGGCGACGGCCCGGCTCCCCACCGTGGCCTCGGCCAGCCGCAGGAGCTGCGGCTGGTAGCGGCGGACGAGATCGGCGAAGGCCGCCTCGTCCCCCGCCTGGAGCCGCGCGACGAGCGCGCCGTCGTCGTCCACCGTTGGCAACGCTAGTGCCGGGCTCGGCTGGCCATCTCGGAGCAGCGAACCCATCGAAGAACGGTCTCGTCGAGACCGTTGTGCGTTGCAACCGCCATCGTCACTACGGCCGGGCCTCCAGGATGAGGTTCATCGGGGTCTCCGCGGCCCGGCGGAACCGGGTGAAGCCGGCCTGCTCGAACACCTCCCGCAACCGACCTTCGCCGGCCTGGGCACCGAGTCCGAGACCGACCTCCTGGGACAGGGAGTTCGGGGTGCAGATCCCCGACGACACCGTGTAGAGCATGGCCGCCATCGGGTTCTCCGCCATGTTGGCCCGTCGCCCGTCGACGGCGAAGGGCTCGACGAGCAGCACCGTGCCGTCGTCGGCCAGGTGCTCCCGGGCGTACTGGGCGATGCCCACCGGATCGCCCATGTCGTGCAGGCAGTCGAAGAAGCAGATCAGGTCGAAGGTGCCGTCGTAGCCCTTGGCGTCCGCCACCGCGAACGACGTGCGGGCGTCCACCCCCGCCTCCGCCACCCGTTCCTCCGCCGTCGTGATCGATGGACCGTGGAAGTCGAACCCGGTGATGTGGGCCTCGGGGAAGGCCTGGGCCAACACCACCATCGACGCCCCGTGGCCGCAGCCGACGTCGGCCACCGTCCCGCCGGCCCGGAGCTTGTCGCCCACCCCGTCGAGGGCCTCGATCCAGCCCGGCAGCTCGGCCCGGTAGCCAGTGCGGAAGAACCACTCCGTACCGGAGAAGAGACAGGGGTGGTGAGCGCCCCAGGAAAGGGCGCCGTTGCCCCGGAAGGCCTCCGCGATCTTCGGCATGTCGATGAAGATCGACCCGATGGCGTTCATGGCCCGGGCCACGAAGGCGGGCGACTCGTCGTCGGCCAGCGCCATTGCGCCTTCCGGGCTCAGCTCGTAGTGATCGGTGGCGTCGTCCCACGTGAGGAGGCCGCCGGCGGCCTGACCATCGAGCCACTCCCGGACGAGCCGAGGGTTGCACCCGGCCTTGGCCGCCAGGTCATCGGCTGTCGCCGGCCCCAGCTCCGTGAGGGTGCGGTACAGCCCGAGCTCGTCACCCAACCAGATGGCGAAGCACAGCGCACTGCCGGTCATGTGACCGACGAGCTGGCCCATGTACTCACCGAGCTTGGCTTCGTCCACCGCTGCGATGTCGGTCATGTCGTCCTCCCCTAGGCCTTTGCGTACGTGGCGGCACCCTGGAACTCGACGACCACCACGGGGTCGTCGCCGATCACCCAGCCGTCGTGGCCGGGTGCGATGCGGTACACGCTCCCGCTGTGGACCTCGCCGGTGGTGCCGTCGGCGGTCTGGATCCCCATGGTCCCGGCGATCACGTAGCCCACGTGCTCGGTCTGGCAGCTGTCGCCGCCCACCACCGGCTTGATGTGCTCCGACCAACGCCACCCGGGCTGGAACGTGTAACGGCCGATCTCGCCGCCGGCCATCTTCACCACGTCGATCGCCACGGTCGGGTCCGGCTTGCGCACCTCGTCGGGCATCGAGAAGTCGTTGATCTCGAGTCCTGCCACGTCTGCCTCCTGCTCGTCGAATGTCGACAAGGGGGCGCGACACGGCGCGTCGCGACGCGACTCGGGCTCAGATCTCCCAGGTCACCGCCTCAGCGGGGTCGTAGGCGCAGAAGGCGCCGGTGCGGATCGAACGGCGGAGGTGGCGACCGGCGGCAGGGTGCTCGTCCTCGATGCGAGCGAGGGCGGTGGCGATGCGGCGCCGTACGGCCTTGCGGGCCCGTTCGGCCCAGTCGGGCATCCGCCGAGCGGTGCCACCGAGGCCGAGGTCGGCGGCGAGCTGATCGGTGATGGCCTCCCGCTCGACCCGGGCTCTGGTGGAT
Organism: Actinomycetota bacterium; assembly: GCA_030852625.1. GTDB lineage: Bacteria > Actinomycetota > Acidimicrobiia > Acidimicrobiales > VFJN01 > VFJN01. The sequence goes on along the minus strand of JALYWQ010000227.1, from coordinate 660 downwards.
CGGACGTCGTCGCCTTCCACCTCCGCGGCGTCCTCCTCCTCGAGCAGGTCCCGGAGGCGGGACCGGTAGGCGGCGATGGCCGGCTCGTCGAGCACCGTCTGGGCCGACACGGACCCGTCGACGTCGGTGGCACCGACCAGCTCGGCGACGTGGACCTCGATGCCAGGACGGGCGAGCAGCACGGCCAGGTCGGCCATCCCCTTCGCATCCCGCACCCGGGCGTCGACCCCGCCGAAGCCGACCAGCCACACGTCGCCCTCCCGACGGAAGGTGCCGGCCGCTACTGGAGCGGGATCGACCAGCGGGGGGACCGCAGCGTGCGTGGATGCAGCCTCCCTGGCCAGGCGGGCGACCCGCACCATGCCGAGAGCCTCGGCCGACGACGCCGCAGCACCGAGGATCGCCGAGCCGTCGGGCCGTCCGCTGGCCACCGCCAACCGGCCTCGGAGGAGCTCGCACTCGACGAGGTGACCGCGGTCCTGGAGCCCTCGGTAGTGCCGTTCGGCGACGTCGAGCAAGCCGGCCGCCTCGGCGTGGCGGTCGAGCAGGATGGCCACCTCGGCCAACCACATCCCGAGCACGCCGAGGGTGATCGTCCCGGCCGCGGTGAACACGCTGCGGGACGCGTACGGCCGGCCCAGCTCGAGGAGCAGCGCGGCC
>JALYWQ010000225.1 GCA_030852625.1 Actinomycetota bacterium | reverse complement strand
GCGCGGCCCGGGCCCACCTCAAGGCCTCCGACGCCACCGTCGCCACGCTCTCGGCTCGGATCGTGCACCGGGCACCGCGCGCCGTGAGCGAGCTGGAGCGTTCGGTGACCTCGATCGAGGCCCGGGTGCGGGCCCTCGATCCCGAGCGCACGCTGGCGCGAGGGTGGTCGATCACCCGCGGCCCGGACGGTTCGGTCGTGCGCCACCCCCACGACGTGGCCCCCGGCGACGAGCTCATCACCCAGCTGCGCGACGGTCGCCTTCGTTCCACGGTGCAGCAGCCCTCTACGGTGGACGGCGATGGCTGACGACCCGGTCGCCGACATCGGCTACGCCGATGCGCTCGCAGAGCTGGAGACGATCCTCGAGGAGATCGAGGACGACGCCGTCGACGTCGACGTGCTCGCCGCCCGCGTGAAGCGGGCCGCCGAGCTCCTCCGGGTGTGTCGGGCCCGGATCACCGCCGCCCGCGTCGAGGTCACCCAGATCGTCGCCGAGCTCGACACGCCACTCGACGCCGACGACGCCGACGACGAGAGCGGCTAGCCAGCGCCGTGACCAGCGCCCCTGCCCGTCCCTCCGTCACCGTCCCCGCCGGACTGCTCACGGTCGCCGACCGGGTGGAGACCCGCCTGGCCCAGCTGTTCGACCACGAAGCCGAGCGGTGGGCGGCCCTCAGCCCCGACCTCGCGGCGCCGATCGAGTCGCTGCGCACGTTCGTGCTCAACGGCGGGAAGCGCCTCCGGCCGGCCTTCTGCTACTGGGGCTTCATCGCCGCCGGTGGTCAGTCGGACGACGAGCGGGTGATCGACGCCGGCGCCGCCTTCGAGCTGCTCCAAGCCTTCGCCCTCGTCCACGACGATGTGATGGACGGCTCCGACACCCGTCGCGGCAACCGCACCACCCACCTCGCCTACGCCGATCGTCACGAGGAGTTCCAGTGGCGGGGCGAAGGGCGACGCTTCGGCGAGGGCGTGGCGATCCTCGTGGGCGACCTGGCCTTCGTCTACGCCGACCAGCTGCTCCCGCGTGCCAACGAGCAGGTGCTGGCGGTCTGGGACGAGCTGCGCATCGAGCTCAACGTCGGTCAGTTCCTCGACCTCCTCGGCACGGCACGGGGCGACCACGACCGGGCCAGCGCCCGTCGGATCGCCCGTTACAAGTCGGGCAAGTACACGATCGAGCGGCCCCTCCACCTCGGCGCGGGCCTGGCCGGCCGACTGCCCGAGCTCCAGCCGGTGTTGACCGGCTACGGCGATCCCGTCGGCGAGGCCTTCCAGCTGCGCGACGACCTGCTCGGAGCCTTCGGCGACGAGGCCGTCACCGGTAAGCCGGTGGGCGACGACCTGCGGGAGGGCAAGCCCACGCTGCTGCTGGCCCACGCCACCGAGCACGCCGACGCCGCCCAGCGGGAGCTGCTGGCCCAGGTCGGCCGGGCCGACCTCACCGACGTCGAGATCAGCGACCTGCAGACGCTCCTCGTCACCACCGGGGCGGTCGAGGCCGTGGAGGCCACCATCCACGCCCTCGTGGGATCCGGCATGGCCGCCCTCGACGACGCCAAGCTCCCGGTCCCGGCCCGCCGGGCCCTGGAAGACCTCGCCACCTTCGTAGCCTGGCGCCACGCGTAGAGGTTCAGATGGCGGCGAAGGTTGCCAGCGCTTCGGCGGTGGTGCACTCGACGACGCCGGGCTCGTCGGCGACCGCTTCGAGCCAGGCCGGGCGGTTGACGCCGGTGACCGCCACCGCCACGTCGAGGCCGCTCAGGGTGGCGGCCTGGCGGGCGAAGGTCTGGGCGTAATCGGGCGGTCGGATGTCACGAGACAACTCGTAGATGGCCCACGGGTCGGGCGTGCCGCTCGACGGCGCAGGCGTGGTGACCGTGACGACGACCGGTGACGTCGGCGACGGGCCACCGCCGGCCAGGCCCGGACCGTCGAAGAGGATGGCGCCCCGCACGAGATCGGGCCGGGCGCCGGCGATGAGCAGGGCGACGTAGGCGCCGAGGCCGCGTCCGAACACCGTGGCCGGGCCGAGGTGGCCGAGCGCGATGTCGACGTCGCCCATCAGCACCTCGCAGAAGTACCCGGCGCCGGCCGGCACGGTGCTCTCGCCGTGCCCGGTGAGGTCGAGCGCCCAGACCGGACCGGGCCAGGACGCGAGCTGTTCGGGCACGTCGTCGGGCGACCGCTCGCCGAGGCCGTGCAGGTGGAGCAGTGGTCGACCCGCACCGCCCCGCAGCTCGTGGAGGGCCAGATCGATCCGGTTGTGGCGGAGGCGGACGGTGGCGGTCACGACGGTGCTCCGATGTGGTCGAGCACGAGGTCGGCGACGGCACGGGGTTGCTCGATGTGCACGAAGTGCCCCGCCCCCTCCACCAGCTCGAACCGGCCCTGGGGCGGCAGGTGCGAGAGCACGTCGTCGGGCGTCGTGCCCCACCCGAGCGGATCCGGTTCGGTGCCGAGGATGGCGAGCACCGGCA
>JALYWQ010000216.1 GCA_030852625.1 Actinomycetota bacterium | reverse complement strand
TCCGTCCTCCAGCGGGCCTGCGACGAGATCGCCACCTGGTGCCGGGACCACCCGGAGCTCGCCCCCCTGTCGGTCTCGGTCAACATCTCAGCCCGCCAGCTCATCCGTAGCGACCTGCTGGAGGTGGTGGCATCGGCGTTGGCGACCTCCGGCCTCGAACCGTCGCAGTTGTGCCTCGAGCTCACCGAGAGCGTCCTCCTCGAGGATGCCCGCTTCTCGGCGCGGGCCCTCGGCGAGCTGAAGGACCTCGGCGTGCGCATCGGCGTGGACGACTTCGGCACCGGCTACTCGTCGCTGACCTACCTCCAGCGCTTCCCGGTGGACACCCTGAAGGTCGACCGCTCCTTCGTCGACGGACTGGCCTCGTCCGGTGGAGCCCGGGGTGACCGAGCCATCGTCGCCGGGGTGATCGACCTGGCCCATGCCTTCGGACTGACCACCATCGCCGAAGGGGTCGAGACGAGCGAGCAGCTCAGCGTGCTCCGTGCCCTCGGGTGCGAGCAGGCCCAGGGCTACCTGTGGAGCGCACCGCGGCCCGGGCCCGAGGCCCTCGAGTGGATCTGCGATTGGAACGCGCTCGAGCAGGGTCCACGAGCGCAGGTGGCCGGCGACGGCGATGCCACGGTGCTCGTCGTCGAGGACGAACGGGCCATCCGCCAGCTGATCTCGGAGCTCTTCAACGGCGAACCGGGCTTCCACCTCATCGGCGAGGCGGCCGACGGCCGCCAGGCGATCGCGCTCGCCCGGCACCACCAGCCGGATCTCATCGTGCTCGACCTCGCCATGCCGAGCATGGGCGGCCTGGAGGCCTTGCCCCTGCTCGTCGCCGTGTCGCCCCGCGCCAAGGTGATCGTGATGTCGGGCTTGGACGCCGCAGAGGTGGAGGGCGAGGCCCGAGCCGGAGGAGCGGCCGGCTACGTCGTGAAGGGCAGCGACCTCACCGGGCTGCTCGCCCTCGCGCGGGATCTCATCGACGAGCAGCGAGCGGCGAGTCCATCCTGACGGGCGCTGTCTGGACGGCGGCCCCCAGGGGTACGTGCCGGGCATGCCCACCACCACGACGCGCATCGCAGCGGCCGGCGTCGCCGCCGTCCTCAGCTTGGGCGGGTTCGCCGCCTGCTCCGACGAGGACGGCGACGGCGGCACCACCGACGAGGAGATCCAGGACCTCGAGGACACCGTGACCTCGATCGAGGACGAGATACAGGAAGAGGTCGACTCGCAGGACGAGGGGACCAACGAGGACGGCGAGTAGCCCTTCGGGCGCTAACCGACCTTCCACTTGTCGACCATCGCCAGCACGGTGATGATCGGCAGGGCGGTCAGCACGAGCGACAGCGGCACCATGCTGCGTCGGGCCGACTCGGCGGCCGCGTCGTCGCCCGCCTCCAAGGCGGCCAGGCGTCGCTTCGAGAACGTGCCCATGCCGCCTCCTCCGAGCGTGGCGCCGCCGACGATGGCGACGATCCCGACCCAGATGAAGCCCGACGACCACGACCAGTCGCCGTCGATCACGAGCCAGACCCCGGAGCCCAGCAGCACCACCACGACGGTGGCGTAGTACCGCTCGTGGAGCCAGGCCTGCATGCGGGTCCACGCGATCACGGCGTCGCGGGGCTCCCGTTCCATGCGGGGCGTGAGGGCGTGGACCACGAAGTCGGCCCCGATCCAGCCCGCCGCCATCAGGATGTGGACGGTCAGCAGCACCGTGCGCAGCGTCATGCCGTGAGTATTCCCCGCACGTAGTGTCCGCGCCATGGATCGACCCGAGCTGGTGATGGACGTGGCGGCGATGAACGACTTCCTCGTGGCCGCGTTCCCGGGCGCGCCGCGGATGTACCAGGTGGTCGAGTCCGACCACGGTGGCGTCACCCTCCACCTCCCGTTCGACGAGAGCCAGATCCGTCCGGGCGGCACGATCTCCGGGCCCACGATGATGGCGATGGCCGACGCTGCCGCGTGGATGGCCACCCTCGCCCGCATCGGACCGGTGGCGCTGTCCGTCACCAGCAGCCTCACGATCAACTTCCTCGCCAAGCCGGCCCAGGTGGACCTCTACGCCCGAGGCCGGCTGCTGCGGCTCGGGCGGCGGCAATCGGTGAGCGAGGTCCGGCTCTGGAGCGACGGGGGCACCCCCGACGAGCCGGTGGCCTTCGCGACGGTCACCTACGCCATCCCATCCTCACCCAGCTGAGCCCGCCATTGACGACGGCTATCGCGGGGATCGCCACAATCGATCGAGATCGTCTATCGAAACGGTTCAACTCGATCTAGATTGGCTATGGGTTCTTCCGTACCCTCCCCGACCCACAAGGAGCTTTGCCCTCGATGTCCGTCATCAACACGCAGATCAAGCCCTACAAGGCCACCGCCTTCCACAACGGCAAGTTCATCGACGTGAGCGAGAAGGACGTCGATGGCAAGTGGGCCATCTACTTCTTCTACCCGGCCGACTTCACCTTCGTGTGTCCGACCGAGCTGGGTGACCTCGCCGACCACTACGAGGAGCTCCAGAAGCTCGGCGTCGAGGTCTACTCGGTCTCCACCGACACCCACTTCGTGCACAAGGCATGGCACGACGCGTCCGACACCATCGGGAAGATCACCTACCCGATGATCGGCGACCCCACCGGTGAGATCACCCGCAACTTCGACAACATGCGCCCGGACATGGGCCTGGCCGACCGCGGCACCTTCATCGTGGATCCCGACGGCATCATCCAGGCCGTCGAGGTCACCGCCGAGGGCATCGGTCGCAACGCCGCCGAGCTCGTCCGCAAGGTGCGCGCCGCGATCTACGTCCGGGAGCACCCGGGCGAGGTGTGCCCCGCCAAGTGGGAAGAGGGCGCCGACACGCTGACCCCTGGCCTGGATCTCGTCGGGAAGATCTGAGCCGTGGCCATGCTCGACGCCAACCTCACCAACCAGCTCCGGGAGCACCTCACCAAGGTGAACCGGCCGGTCGTGCTCGCCGTGTCGCTCGACGACAGCGCCAAGTCGCAGGAGCTCGCCGAGCTCCTCGACGAGGTCGCGGCCCTGTCCGAGCACATCACGGTCGAGCGGCGGGACGACGACGAGCGCAGGCCTTCGTTCGCGATCGAGCGGGCCGGCACCGAGGTGTCGGTCCGCTTCGCGGGCATCCCGATGGGCCACGAGCTCACGTCGTTCGTGCTCGCCCTCCTCCAGGTCGGCGGCCACCCACCGGCGGCCTCGGCCGAGACCATCCAGCAGATCGAGGACCTCGAGGGCGAGTACGTCTTCGAGACCTACCTGTCGCTCTCGTGCCAGAACTGCCCCGACGTGGTCCAGGCCCTCAACGCCATGAGCGTCACCAACCCCAACATCCGCCACGTGGCGATCGATGGCGCCCTGTTCCAGGACGAGGTCGACGCCCGTCAGGTGCTGGCCGTGCCCACCGTGTACCTCAACGGTGAGGTGTTCGGTCAGGGCCGGATGAGCCTCGAGGAGATCGTCGGGAAGCTCGACAGCGGCGCCGCCGAGCGCACCGCCAAGCAGATCGACGAGAAGGCACCGTTCGACGTGCTCGTGGTCGGCGGCGGTCCCGCTGGAGCGGCGGCGTCGATCTACGCCGCTCGCAAGGGCATCCGCACCGGCATCGTCGCCGACCGCTTCGGCGGTCAGGTGCTCGACACCATCGCCATCGAGAACCTCATCTCGGTGCCCTACACCGAGGGCCCCAAGTTGGCGGCGGCCCTGGAGCAGCACGTCAACGAGTACGACGTGGACGTGATGCACCTCCAGCGAGCGGCGCGCCTCGTCCCCGCTGAGGACGAGGGTGGGTACGTCACCATCGAGCTCGAGAGCGGCGCCTCGCTGCGATCCCGCTCCGTCGTGCTGTCCACCGGTGCCCGCTGGCGCCACATGGGCGTGCCCGGCGAGGAGCAGTACCGCAACAAGGGCGTCACCTACTGCCCCCACTGCGACGGCCCGCTCTTCAAGGGCAAGCGCGTCGCGGTGATCGGTGGTGGGAACTCCGGCGCCGAGGCCGCCATCGACCTCGCCGGCGTGGTCGCCCACGTCACCCTCATCGAGTTCGATCCGCAACTGCGGGCCGACGAGGTGCTGCAGCGCAAGCTGCGCAGCCTGTCCAACGTCGACATCATCGTCCACGCCCAGACCACCGAGGTCCTCGGCGACGGCGAGCAGGTCACGGGCCTGCGCTACACCGACCGGTCCTCGGGCGAGGCGCACGACCTCGAGCTGCAGGGCATCTTCGTGCAGATCGGGCTCCTGCCGAACACCGAGTGGATCGACGGTGTGGTCGAGCTCTCACCCCGAGGTGAGGTCGTCATCGACGAGCGCGGGCACACGTCGGTGCCGGGCGTGTTCGCCGCCGGCGACTGCACCACCGTCCCGTACAAGCAGATCGTGGTGGCCCTGGGCGCCGGTTCCACGGCCGCCCTCGGGGCCTTCGACCACCTCATCCGCACCACCGACCCGGCGGAGCAGCCGTCGCGCGAACCGGCGCTGGCCTAGCTTCCGCCCGAGATGAACCTCCGCGAGCTGGGCTACCTGGTGGCCCTCGCCGAGCACCGCCACTTCGGGCGGGCCGCCGAGGCGTGCTTCGTCAGCCAGCCGACGCTCTCGACCCAGGTCCGCAAGCTCGAGCGGGAGCTCGGCGTGGAGCTGATCGAGCGCAACCCGCGCCACGCCGTGCTGACCGATGCCGGCCAGCGGGTGGTGCAGCGGGCCAAGGTGATGCTCGCCGAGGCCGACAACATCAAGGGCATCGCCCTGCAGGCACAGGATCCGGAGGCCGGGAGCCTCCGGATCGGCCTGTTCCCCACGCTGGCGCCGTACCTGCTCCCCCACGTGGTGCCGTCGCTGCGGGCTCGCTTCCCGAAGCTCGAGCTCCTCCTCGTCGAGGAGAAGACCGAGGTCGTCCTGCAGCGTCTCCGTGACGCCCAGCTCGACGCCGGCATCCTCGCCCTTCCCGTGCACGACGGTCACCTTCAGCACGAACTCCTCTTCGAAGAGGACTTCGTGCTGGCGGTGCCGGCCGACAACCCCTTCGCCGCGACCTCCGGGCCGGTCCAGCCCTCGCAGCTCGCCGGGGAGCAGGTGCTCCTCCTCGAGGAGGGGCACTGCCTGCGGGACCAGGCCCTCGACGTGTGCGCGGTGGCCGGGGCGGTGGAACGCACCGGGTTCCGGGCCACCAGCCTCGAGACGCTCCGCCAGATGGTGGCCTCCGGGGTGGGCCTGACCCTGCTCCCCGAGCTCTCGGTGCACCCTCCGGTGCCGCCGTCGAACGACGTGGCCCTCCTGCGGTTCGCCGAACCCGTGCCCCGACGTCGGATCGCCATGTTCTGGCGCCCGAGCTCGGTCTACGCCGAGCTGCTGCCGAAGGTCGCCGACCACCTGCGGGAGACGGTCCGCACCCTGCCGGTGCACGTCGAACCGATCAGCTGATCGGCGCCACCTCGACCGCCGCCGGCACCCGGAGCGGCACGGCGAACGGCACCGCGATCTCGTCCCGGGCCTCCGGGATCCGTATGACGACACGCTGCACCTCGCGGGTCGATCGCAACCACGCTTCGCTCCGGCCCACCTCGCTGTCGATGGTGATCACGGCTCGCCGGTCCTCGGCGGGCGCCGGGCTCGCCACCAGCACGACGCGCTTCGGCGGCCGGGCCACCCGGTTCACCTGGACCGCGACCCGCTGGCCGGGATCGCTGCCGTAGAAGTGGAGCTCGGGCCGCCCGTAGAGCGTGCACCGACCGGCGGTGTTGAGCAGGGTGATCGTGGTGGTGGAGCGCTCGTCGACCACCCTCGTCGTCACGTCCTCCACGACCAGTTGCCCGCCCCGGCAGGTGGGCGTATGGGCCACGCTGGCGATGGGCAGCGACCCGACCACCTCGGCGGCGATGCGCTCGGTGACCACGGCCGAGGTGCTCGTCTGGTGCCGGGACGGGTCGACGTCGTCCCAGCGCTCCTCCGCCACGATGGCGAGGACGCTGGCCATCGTGATGGCGATGGCCGCCAACCTGACCATGAGCTCCCAGCGGGGCAGTCGAACGTCCACGCTCCATGGTTCGACGCCGGCAGGTGATCCCCTCCGGAGGGGAGCGCAACGGGACGAATCGCCCGTGGGAGCCCCATCAGCTCGGTCCCGATGCGACTAGCACGACGATGGCGACCACGTTGAACCAGAAGTGCGCTGCGATCGGGGGGCCCAGGCGCTTGAAGCGGTGGAACGTGAAGCCGAACACCATCCCGGCCACCGAGATCGGCACCACGATCGCCACGTTGAAGATCCCGACCGCGGGCTGCACGTGGAGGAAGCCGAACACCACGCCCTGCACACCGATGGCGACCCAACGGGGCAGGACCGACTCGATCGACCGTTGCAGGAGGCCTCGGAAGAAGAGCTCCTCCACGAACGGGGCCACCACCAGCGCGGCGACCGCGAACGTGATGATGCCGGCCCAGCTGATCGACACGTCCTGGACGGTGGTGTCCTCGAAGGAGTCCAGCTCCTGGTTGAACAGGATCGGGAGCACGAAGAACACCGCTGCCGCAGCGCCGATCGAACGGGCGCCGATCGAGCTCAGGATCCCCCGCCACCAGTCGCCCCGCTCGTAGGTGAGGCCGAAGTCCCGCCGGAACCGGCCGTGCGTCCCCCATCGCCGGTGGGCCTCGCGGCAGGCGACGAGGAGGGCGCCGTCGAGGAGGACGATGTTGACGATGAGGCTGAGCGGCTCGCTGTCGAAGAGCGCATCGGCCAGCTCGTAGCCGAGCGTGCCGGCCAGGAAGGAGACGACGATCGCCCCCAGGGCGAGGAGGACCGCCGCCCTGGGCCAGGTGATCCGCTCGTCGGCGATCCCGGTCCAGTCGGACCCCGGCGCCGGCTGGGGCACCACCGGCGCGGCGATCACCTCGCCGTCGCGGGCCTGCCACTCCGTCCACTGGGTCCCGTCCCACCAGCGCAGGGCGCGTCGAGGCACGATCGGGTCCGGGTACCAACCCGCCGGCGGCAGCCCCGGCGTCGACGGCGCGCTGGCGGTCATGCCCTCATGCTTCCCGATCCGAACGGTGCGCGCCTGGGCCGTTCGACCCGTTCGACCCGTTCAGCCCGTTCCGGCGGAACCCGGCGCCGCTCGGGTCAGGCGGGAGCGGGGGCGAACTCGTCGACGATGACGGCGAAGCCCTCGGTGGCGCCCAGCCGGATCGGAAGGGCCGCCTGGTACTCCGCGCAGTTGTACCAAGCCTCGGCCTTCGCCCGGGACTCGAACTTGAGCATGATCGTCCGAGGGAACTCGGTCGACCCCTCCACGACCTCGGAGGCCTCGCTCATCACGAGCAGCTCGGCGCCGTGGGCGAACATCGTCTCCATGGCCTTGGGGATGTAGGTCCCCATCGCCTCAGGATCGGTGACTCGGTTGTGCAGGATCACGTATGCCGCCACGGTGCCTCCCGGCTGTTCTCTTCGCGGATGTAGCTCGAAGGTACTGACCGATCCCATCGCTGTCGTCCGAGCCAGCACGGAGGCCGGTGGGATCAGCCGAAGTTGGGCGGGCGCTTCTCGAGGAAGGCCTGCACGGCCTCGCGGTGGTCGGCCGACGCCGATGCCTCCGCCAGGGCACGGAGCTCCCGACCCTGCGCCGCGTGGAGGTCGGTCTCGGCGGCGTTGGCGGTGAGGAGGTCCTTGATCAGCCGGACGGCGAGGGGCGGGTTCGACCCGAGCACCGTCGCGTCGGCGACGGCCTGGTCGAGGAGCTCGTCGGCCCCGCACACCCGGTCGACGAGGCCCAGGCAAGCGGCCTCGTCAGCAAGGATGGTGTCACCGCTCAACGCCAACCAGGAGGCCGTCCCCCATCCGCATCGGCTCACCAGGAAGTGGGTGGACGCCAACTCCGGCACGATCCCCAACCGGACGAACCGCATCGAGAGCTTGGCGCCGTCGGCGGCGATCAGCCGGTCGAATGGCAGCACCATGGTGAGCCCGACGCCGATGGCCGGTCCGTTGATGGCGGCCACGAGCGGCTTCGACGACCGGCAGAAGGCCACCCAGTCCTTGGCCGAGGCCATCACGTCGGCGTCGGCCGACGGCGAGGTGAAGACGGCCTCCATGTCGGCGCCGGCGCAGAACCCGCGACCCTCGCCCGTGACCACGACGGCACCGATCGATGGGTCGTCGTTGGCGGCCCCGATGGCCCGGAACAGCTCCGTCATCATCGTCGGCGTCCAGGCGTTCAACCGATCGGGCCGGTTGAGCCGGATCACCAGGACCCGCTCCCGCTGTTCGACGGTGATCTGCTCGAAGGTCTCGGCCATGCCGGGACCCTAGAGCGAGGCGTTCGGGGTCGCTCAGCCTCGTTCGTGCGCCAGCGTGGCCAGTCGGGCGAGACCGGCCGCGGCATGTTCCCTGAGTCGTCGCTGGGCCCGGTGCAGCGCTGGATCCTCGGCTCGCGACGGATCGATCCGTGCTGGGTTGAGGTCGCAGCCGTTGGCCCACTCGGCGATGTCGGGCTCGGCGCCGAAGGCGGCGGTCGCCGCCGCCCCGAGCACCTGCATCCGGGCCCACTCGGCCGGTGTGTCGGGGAAGCCGTTGGGCGGGCAGATCCGGTTTCGCTCGCCGTCGTCGTCCCGGGTGGCCTCCACGTAGCCGGCCAACGCCGCACAGAAGCATGGGAACCCGGCCCGGGTCGTCTGCAGCCGGATCCGATCGGACGCCCAGATCGGCACGATCGGCGGTTGGGGCAGACCCGCCGCCGCACAGTGCACGACCACGGCATCGGCTTCGAGCGGCACCTCCCCCTGGTCGAGCACCAGCCGGCCGGGCTCCACGCGCCGGACGTGGCCCAGCCGGACGACCCCCTCGATGGTGCGCAGCAGCTCGAGCTCCCAGCTGGCGAGGGTGGGGGTCTTGGCCATGGTCGGCAGCACCCGCTCGTCGATCCTGAGCATCACCTGCATCGCCTCGAGCCGCTCGAACAGATCGTCGAGCGACGTCGCGCCCGAAGCGGCCTCCAATGTGTCCGCGGCCAGTCCGACGGCGACCACCGGATCGGGCTGCACCATCGACCGGTTCAACATCCAGGGATCGCGCGGACGGACCCATGTGATCCGCGTCGGGTCCACGCCGTTGCCGAGCAGCCAGACGATGGCGTCGGTGGCCGTCTTGCCCGATCCGACGATCACGTATCGGCTCGGTGCGTCACCGAGGTCGGCCAGCTGGTGGATCGGCAGCACCCGCGCACCCCCGGCGACCCCGAACGGCGCCGGGGTGGTGGCCGGGATGGTCGGGGCGAGGTAGGTGGCGTCGACCACTCGACGACGAACGTCGACGGTCGTCGTCTCGCGCGACACCCGGGAGGTCACGACGTGGGTGGACCCGTCCCACTCGTAGTCGCAGCCGGACAGGAAGGTCACCCGTCCCGTGCCCACGAACCGCCGATGGAGGATGTCGTCGTAGTAGGCGAGGATCTCGGCCCGCCGGGCCCGTTGCTGCAGGCCGGCCTCTGGCCCGCCCGTCTGTACGGCGCCGTCGCCGAGCCGGGTGGATGCCACGCCGTAGAACAGCGACGCCTGGTGGAGCTGCACGAAGGGATAGGCGTCGTTCCAGTGACCGCCGGGAGCGTGCCGCCGGTCGACCAGGGTGACGTGGACGTCGGCGTGGTCGATCAGCGCGTCGGCGAACGCCATCCCCATCGCCCCCGCCCCGATCACGAGGTAGTCGGTCGCCACCCTGCCCACGGAGCAGTTGTACTCCTTTGCGAAGCGTGCGGTTGCCGGTCAGGTCGCAGCGAATGCTGCATTCCGGCCCCATCGGGGTACCGTCAACCCGTCGGCGACATCGCCGGTGCTGAGGGAAGACACCTCGCTGGTGGGTTGGCCACATCGCCTCCCCCACAGTCTCGTCGCCTCCTCTGAGCCCATCAGAGGAGTGCCATGCCTACGTCTGTTCCTCCAATCCCCGCGCCGCACGTCCACCCGGAAGCGACCTCCGATCTCGAGTTCGGTCTGCCGGTCACCTCCCGCGCCATCGTCTACTGCGAGGGCCAGTTCGGCGAGCAGGACGGCAAGACCGCCAACGGGCTGGTGCGACACTCCGAGAAGTACGAGATCCTCAGCGTGATCGACAGCACGCACGCCGGGGCCGACGCCGGGTCATTCCTCGACGGCACCCCGAACGGGATCCCCGTGCTCGGTGGACTGGCCCAGGCCATCGCCCATGCCGGGTTCGTGCCGGACTACCTGATCTGCGGGGTCGCCCCCGCCGACGGCCTCCTGTCGGATGCACAGCGCGTGGTCCTGCTCGACGGCATCGCCCGCGGGATGCACATCATCAACGGGCTGCATGAGTTCCTGAACGACGACGCCGAGTTCGTGGCCGCCAGCCTGCTGGCCGGCGTGACGATCACCGACGTGCGTCGGCCCAAGGACAAGAAGGACCTGAAGCTGTTCTCGGGTCGGATCTTCGACGTCACGTGCCCCCGCATCGCCGTGCTCGGCACCGACGGCGCCGTCGGCAAGCGGACCACCGCCACCCTCGTCGCCCAGGCGCTGCGCGCCCGCGGGATCTCGGCGGTCCTCGTCGGCACGGGACAGACGATGCTCATCCAGGGTGGGAAGTACGGCGTGGCGCTCGACGCGCTGGTGCCACAGTTCTGCTCCGGCGAGGTCGAGGACCAGGTGGTGGCGGCCTTCGAGGGCGAGGCGCCCGACGTGATCATCGTGGAAGGCCAGGGGGCGCTCAGCCACCCGGCCTATCTCACGTCGGCCCACATCCTCCGTGGAAGCCGCCCGGCGGGCGTCATCGTCCAGCACGCGCCCAAGCGCCAGCGCCTCGGCGACTTCCCGATGGTGGCGATGCCGACGGTGGCGAGCGAGATCGCGCTCATCGAGGCGTTCGCTGACACCAAGGTGATCGGGGTCACGATCAACCACGAGCTCATGACGCCTGGCGAGATCACCGAGTCGATCGAGGAGCACCAGCGCGAGCTCGGACTCCCGGCCACCGACCCGCTGACCCGGCCTCTCGACGACCTCGCTGAGATGGTGCTCGGCGCCTTCCCGTCCCTGCGCGAGGTCGCCACCGCCAGGATGCAATGACCTGCTCGCCTCGCCTCGAGGTCGACCTCGGCAAGGTCGAGGCCAACGCGGCCTCGCTCGTCGTACGCCTCGGGGGCCAAGGGATCCACGTGGTCGGGGTCACCAAGGCCACCCTCAGCGCACCGGAGGTGGCGAGGGCGTTCGAGCGAGGCGGCGTGGCGATGCTCGGCGATTCCCGCGTCCAGAACCTGGCCCGACTCGAGGCGGTCGGCTCGACCACGCCCCGGATGTTGGTGCGGTCACCGATGCTCTCCGAGGTGGAGGCCGCGGTGCGCGTTGCGTCGGTCAGCCTCAACTCGGAGGAGCGGGTGCTCGACGCTCTCGACGACGTCGCGCGACGTCAGCGCTCGGCCCACGGCGTGATCCTCATGGTGGAGCTCGGCGACCTGCGAGAGGGCGTAGCGCCGTCGGCGGTGGTCGACCTCGCTACCAAGGTGGAAGGACGATGGGGACTCGACCTGGTCGGACTCGGGACCAACCTGGCCTGTCAGAGCGGCATCGTTCCCGACGCCGCGAAGATGGACGAGCTCAGCTCCCTCGTCGAACGCGTGGAACTGGTGCTCGGCCGACGCCTCGCCGTGGTGTCCGGCGGCAACTCGGCCAACCTCGGCTGGGCCCTCACCACGCCTGACGTCGGCCGGGTCAACGAGCTCCGGGTGGGCGAAGCGATCCTGCTCGGCACCGACCCGCTGCACCGCACGCCGATCGAGGGCCTCCACACCGACGCCTGCCAGCTGGTGGCCGAGGTGATCGAGGTCCAAGCGAAGCCGTCCCAGCCGTGGGGCGCAGTAGCGCAGGCGGCCTTCGGGACCGCGGCGGGGCGAACCGGCTCCGGCGTTCGTCGTCAGGTCCTGCTCGCCGTCGGCCGCCAGGACGTCGATCCCGACGGCCTGCTGCCGCCGGCCGGCACGGCGGTGCTCGGCGCCAGCAGCGACCACCTCGTGCTCGATCCCGGTGAGCAGCCGGTCGTGGTGGGCGACGAGCTCACCTTCGGCCTCGACTACAGCGCCCTCGTCCGGGCCATGACCTCGCCGTTCGTGACGAAGGTCATGGTCGACCCATCGATGGCGCTGGGGCGTCCCTAGACCGGCGACCGATCCTTGCCGGTCAGGCGAGGGCGCGGGCCCGCTCCTCGCGCACGAGGGCATCCACACCGACGGCGCGTTCGGGACCTCGCCAGCGGAAGCCCTGGGCGAGGTCACAGCCCATCGCCTCCAGAGCACAGAACTGGGCCTCGGTCTCCACGCCCTCGGCCACCACGCTCATCCCGAGGGCGTGGGCCAGATCGATGACGCTGGCGATGATGGCCCGGTCCTCGCTGCTCGTCGCCACCTCGGCCACGAAGGAACGGTCGATCTTCAACTGGTCGACGGGGAACCGGCGGAGGTAGGTCAGCGACGAGTACCCCGTTCCGAAGTCGTCGATGGCGAGGGTCACCCCGAGGGCCTTCAGCTGGTGGAGGCGTTCGATGGCGCCCTCGGCCACCTCGACCGCTGCGCTCTCGGTGATCTCCACGACGAGCGAGGCGGGCTCGAGGCCGGAGATGCGGAGCGCGCCGGCGATGGTCGGCACCAGCCCCGGGTCCTGCAGCTGGCGGGCCGAGACGTTGATCGCCATCGTGAGGTCGCCAGCCACCTCCCCCCAGGTCACCGCCTGGGTGCAGGCCTCGTGGAGCACCCACGCGCCGATCGGCACGATGAGCCCCGTCTGCTCCGCGAGATCGATGAACTGGCTCGGCGCCAGGAGACCTCGAGTCGAGTTGTGCCAGCGGACCAGCGCCTCGAACCCTCGCAGCCTGCCCGTGGGGATGTCGATCACCGGCTGGTAGTGCACCTCGAGCTCATCTCGACCCACGGCCTTCTCGAGATCCTCATGGAGGTTCTCCCGCTCGAGGGCTTCGTCGCGCATGGCGGGTTCGAAGACCTCGTACCGCGAGCGGCCTCGGCGCTTGGCCACGTACATCGCGGTGTCGG
>JALYWQ010000201.1 GCA_030852625.1 Actinomycetota bacterium | reverse complement strand
ATCACCGACGCGATCAACGCGTCACAGACGACGTTGCTCGAACTCCACGGGATCGGCCCGATCGTGGCCGCCTACATCCTCGGCCACGTCGGCGACCCCGCCCGGTTCGCGACCCCGGACCGCTTCGCGTCCTACAACGGCACCGCCCCGATCGAAGCGTCCAGCGGACCGAAGGTCCGGCACCGGCTCAACCCCCGCGGGAACCGCAAGCTCAACCACGCCATGCACCTCATCGCGGTCACCCAGATCGCGCACGACACCCTCGGCCGCTTCTACTTCCACCGCAAGCTCGCCGAGGGCAAGACGAAGAAGGAAGCCCTCCGCGCGTTGAAGCGGCGCATCAGCGACGCCGTCTGGCGACAGCTCCAAGTCGACCTCGACCGCCGCTGACAAAGGCGGGCCCGGGAGGACACCCAGGGACGACTCTCAAATCCAGCGTGGCCGGCTGAACCCTGAACACCGGCGCTTCGGACCAGTCACTCCCGGACCCGACAACCAACGCTACGCCCCCGACCCCGGGCCTGCTCCGACGCGCCCGCGACGACCTCCTTGACACAAAGAGGCTTCAAACTGTCCGGGTTGCGGATGGCCGCGAAGCCCGCAGGGAGAGACCCGATTCGACATGTCGTTATCCGGCGATGGCGGGCAGGTCGGGCTTTCGATCCGTAAGCTCGCAACCTTGGGGACGGGGGTCGAAGATGACGAGAGCCGCACGGCAGTACTACGAGCCCCCGGGTGCCCCGTTGGAGGCTCCGGCCACAGCAACTGAGGTAGTGGCCGCATGGACTCAGCACAGAGCTCGCCTGCGAAAGTGGCTTCACGAGCTTCCTCAGGAGGCCTGGGGTCGTCCCACGCGCTGCGGCGAGTGGACGACTACGGGCCTTGTCGAGCATCTCATCTCGGGTGCGCAGTTTCTCGGGTACACCCTCCACCAGTCCTCGAAGGGCACAGGCACGAACCTGCTCGCCGCGTTCGATCCACAGGAAACGCCCGCTGCGGCCGCCGCCCAGTTCAAGGGTCAGAGCCGGGACGATCTTCTCGCTGCGCTCGAAGACGTTGACGCTCGTGTTGCCGATGAAATGGCAGCCGATGACCGCAACTGGTCGGGGCCGGCCGAAGCACCGCCTGGCTTGGTCTGCGCTCGACTCAGCGTGAACCATTTCCTGTTCGACTCGTGGGTCCACGAACGCGACTTGATGGTCCCTGCGGGCGAGTCTCCAGCTCTCCTGTTGGACGAAGCGTCGGCAGTTCTCGCCTACGTGGTTGCTCTTGCCGGTGCCGCTGGATGGGCCGACGACAATGCTCTGAAGCGGCCCATCGAGCTAGACGTCGTCGCCGACGACCTCGGGATCTGCGTCCGCGTCACCCGCGATGCAACGCGAACATTCGCCACATTCGAGAGCGATCCCGGAGCGTTGTTGCGGGCCGAGGGCTCCGTCGTCGAGCTCGTCGACTTCGCTACCGGCCGAAGCACCGGCAGCCAGCTCACGGGCGACCCGGAAGCCATCGCATTCCTGGCGAACCTCGCCGACGTCATGTCCTGACGAGGCGGGCGCACAGCCCGTCCCCGGGCAGGAAGCCTCACCACAGATCCCGCAAAAACGACCGCCCCAGATCCGCCGAGAAGCCTTGCCATCGCACACGATCCTGTGACCGCCGTTTGGTAGACCGTGCTTCGTGTCGTCCCGCAGGGTGCCTGCCTACGAGCACCTCGGCGCGCGCTACTCCGCAGTTCGGTCCGAGGAACCGCGGATCGCTCGCCAGGTCCACGCCGCGCTCGGCGATGCGCAACGGATCGTCAACATCGGCGCTGGTACGGGCAACTACGAGCCACGGGACCGGAGGGTCGTGGCCGTCGAGCCATCACCCACCATGCTCCGCCAGCGTCCGTCTGACGCCGCGCCAGCGCTGCAGGCAGTAGCTGAGTCGTTGCCCTTCGCAGCGAGGTCGTTCGACGCGTCGATGGCGATCCTCACGCTGCACCACTGGTCCGACCTCGACCGTGGACTGGCGGAGCTTCGACGGGTGGCTCCCCGCCAGGTGGTGTTCTTCTTCGAGCCACTCGTGACGGTCGACTTCTGGCTCCTCGAGTACTTCCCGGAGGTGGCAGCGCTCCCCACGGAGATCAACGCACCTGGCATCGCTGAGATCGGCCAGGTCCTCGACATCCGAGCGATCCAGGCAATCGACGTGCCACCCGACTGCACCGACGGGTTCGGCGCCGCCTACTGGGCTCGCCCAGCGGCGTATCTCGATCCGCTCGTGCAAGGAGGTATCTCCTCGCTCGCCCTACTCACAGACGAGGCGCGCCAAGCGGGCACCCGGCGGCTCGCGGAGGACCTCGACTCTGGCCGGTGGCAGGAACGTCATGGCCATCACCTTCAGCAAGAGGTCTTCGACGGCGGCTACCGCCTCGCGATCGCCGGGGCCTAGCGACCGCCACACGTCCGGACCAGAGTGTCCGAGTTCAGCCGGGGCGGTCCTCGAATGCGTTCGCCCCTGGGCGAACGAACCGAACTCGGCAACGGCGGGCGCGTGTGAACTGCTGAACTTCCCTGCCATGGCCGCGCCCCGACTGCTCCTCACCTGCGGGCTCCCCGGCGCCGGAAAGACCACGTGGGCGGTGCGAATGGCCGCAGAGCGGCAGGCCGTGCGCCTGTCGAAGGACGAGTGGCTGCGGGCACTCGGGATGAGCCCGTGGAGCCGGACCGAGGGCGAGGCGATGGAACGCCAGCTGTGGCGCTTCGCCCAGGACCTCCTCACTGCAAAGGTGAACGTCATCGTCGACTTCGGGCTCTGGGCCCGGGCCGAGCGCGACGAGATGCGCATCGCCGGCCGTCGCATGGGCGCTGGCGTCGAGCTGCACATCTTCGATGTCCCCACCGACGAGCTCTGGCGGCGCATCCAGGAGCGGAACGCCTCGCCCGAGTGGAAGGACAAGCCGATCAGTCGAGCTGACCTCGACGAGTGGGTGGCGATGTTCGAAGCCCCGGACGACGACGAGATCGCCCTCTTCGATCCGCCGGTGTCCTAGATCCGCGAGCGACTGAACCGTACGGCCGCAAACCCGACGGTCAACGAAGCTACCCGTGACCCCGCCAGCAGCACCGGGACCTCGTCGCCCGCCCGGCATCCAACGCATGCCCCGCGGAAACGACCGGCACATACGGGCCAACTCGGGGGCGCGATCCGGAGGATTCGGACAGACTCCTCACGGCGGACGTACGACGGGGGGATCGCAGGGTTGGCGGAACGGACGAGCGGCAGCAAGCGCGCGCCGGCCAAGAAGACGGTAGCCAAGGAGGCAGCGGCGAAGAAGATGGTGGCCAAGAAGGCCGCCGCCCCCAGGGCCCGGGCCACATCGAGAACGGAGCCGGCGGTCGAGGAGGCCGCTGCCCCGACAGCGTCGGCGCCGGTCAGCGCAGCTGCCCCGCCTGGGCGCCGCCGGAGCGGCCGGGCGACGGCGGGCATCATCGTTGCCCTCGTGCTGGTGGTGCTCGCGTGGACCACGCTGTTGCGGCTCGGCAGCCAGGAGCGGGGCGGTCCCGCCCACGAGCACCTGAGCATCGGCGACGACGGCATCCCGGCGACGCTGTTCCTCCCCGATGACTTCGACGACGACTACGAGCTCCCCGACCCGAAGCCGCTCGGCGAGCGGCCGCCGGTGGTGGTCATGGCCCACGGCTACTCCGCCGACCGGGCCAGCATGAGCGGCCTGGCCCGCAGCCTGGCCCGGGCCGGCTACGGGGTGCTGTCGATCGACCTGCGTGGTCACGGCGCCAACACCAACCGCTTCGGTGGCGACCTGCACGACGACTTCGACGCCGCCGTCACCTGGGCCCAGGAGTCGTCGTACTTCGACGCCGACCGCGTCGCGGTGCTGGGCCACTCGATGGGGGCAGGGGCGGCGCTCGTGTTCGCCACCGAGGACGAGCGGCCGCTGGCGGTGATCCCGGTGGCCGGCGGGTGGACGCTGCACGACGCCGTCGACCCCGCCAACGCCCTGTTCCTGGTGGCCGAGGGTGACCCCGGTCGGATCCACGATCGCCAGGAGGACCTTGCCGAAGACCTCGAGGCGCGAGGCTCCAACGTCGAGGCTCACGAGATCGGCGGGACGGATCACATCACCGTGCTCCGCAGCTCCGACACGGTGCAGCGGATCGTCGGCTTCCTCGACCCCATCTTCGGCATTGAGCGAGAGGGCGACCTGCCCGGCACGGATGACCCACGCTTCAAGACGGCCGGGCTCTACCTGCTGTGGACCCTCGGCCTGCTGGCGGTGGCCGGCCTCCTGTTCGGCCGCCTCGTTCCCGCGGGTGAGGCCGACGAGGGGGCTGCGCAGACCGCCGGAGCCTGGACCGGGTTCGTGCTCGTGGCCGCCGCCCTCCTGCTCACGTTGCCCTTCCTCGGCGTCGCCCCCATCGACCCGGTGCCGCTCGGCCCGGGGCTGCCCGTCGCAGTGTCCTTCGCGCTGGCCTCCGGCCTCCTCTGGGGGCTGCGGGCCCTCGCGCAGGCCGGCGAGGTCGACGTGCGACTCGCCGGTTGGGTCGGCGACCGACGGTGGCTGCCGACGGGTCGGGAGCTGGCCGTCGGACTCGCTGGCGGGGCCACCGTCTTCGTGCTGCTGCTCCCGCTGGCCGGCGTGTTCCACCGTCTCGTGCCCACGCCGACCCGACTCGTGTACTGGATGCTGGTCACCCTCCTCGTGCTGCCGTTCTTCGCCGCGTTCGAGGCCCTCATCCGCCGCGGCTCGCCGGTGCGGGCCGAGATCCAGGCCGTCCTCGGGCGGGTCGTGCTCCTCCTGGTGCTCCTGGCCGGGGTCCAGGCGTCGGTGCTGCCCTCGGTCCTCGGCCTCGTGCTGCCGGTGCTCGTGGGTCAGTACGTGATCGTGGAGTTCTTCGCCGCCGGCGCCTACGCCCGGGGGCGGAGCACCGCGCTGATCGCCGTGGTGGACGCGTTCGTGGTCGGCTGGCTGGTGGTGACCCTCACGCCGGTCGGCTGACGCCTACGACGTCACCCGCGTGGCGAAGTCGACGGTGGCCGACTGCACCTCGGCCTTGTCGTAGTCGACGGTGGCGACGTGGTAGCTCTTCTCGAGCCAGAGCCGCTCGACCGGACCGGAGACCGACGACGCGAGCAGGTCGGAGTTCGTGGGATCCACCACGTGGTCCTGCCGGCTGGTGATCACGAGCACCGGCTGCGCGATGTCGCCCAGCCGCGCGCCGACCGTGTCGGCGGCCGCCAGCATCGAGAGCAGCGGGCGCACCGGCGTGCCGGGGTAGGCCATCTCGTCGCCCTCGGGATCGGCGATGTCGCCGCCGATCCCGTCCATCACCTCGGTACCGCCGTCGGCCAGCTCGGTCAGGAACGCCTCCATCCCCTCCGGCGCGGAGACGGGGGTGTTGATGCAGACGATGCCGGCCAGCTCCGGATGCGTCGTGGCGAGAGCGAGGGTGAGGGACCCGCCCATCGACAGGCCCACGACCACGATCCGCCCGTCAGCGCACCGCTGCTGCAGTGCCGCCAGGGCCCGCTCGGCCTCGGCCAGCCAGTCGTCCCAGCCCGTCTCGAGCATGTCCTCGACCGCGGTGCCGTGACCGGGCAGCCGCGGCAGCGACACCGCGAACCCGGCGTCGGCCAGCGCGCCGGCCACGCCTCGCATCGAGATCGGCGTGCCGGTGAAGCCGTGGAGCACGAGGGCCCCGTTCGGGCCGCCGGCCGGTGAGGTCCACGGTTCGCAGCCGGGCTTGACCGGGTGCGTGTCGTCGTCAGGTGTACGGGTCATGAGCGAGCTCCTCCCACCAGTCCGCGGGGGACGGTGACCACGCGGGGTCGGGGTAGATGCAGTCGACGGGACACGGGTCGAGGCACTTGTCGCAGCCCGAGCAGAGCTCCGGGATGATGATGACGTCGATGCCGTGGTTGAAGATGGCGCCGAACTGCGGCGGGCAGTGCCGGATGCAGGTGTCGCAGTTGATGCAGATCGACATGTCGATGAGCATCGGCGGGTTCTGCCACTTGGGGTTGCGCTCGTGGGTGGCGATGCGCTCGACCCGGGTGGCGGCCATGGAGCGGGACGGTACCACCGGGTCCCGGTTCGATTGACCCGCGGGTCAAGGCCGGGGCAGATTCTTCCGGTGGACACCGATCGCCGGCTGACGGCGCAAGGGGCGGAGCGGAAGCAGCAACTCCTCGACGGCGCGGCCCGGCTCTTCGCCGAGCGGGGCTACGAGGAGACCCGGGTGATCGACATCGTCCGCGAGGCGGGCGTGGCCAAGGGTCTCTTCTACTGGTACTTCGACAACAAGGACGCCCTCTTCGAGGAGCTGGCCAACAACATCCGGCTGCAGCTCCGCCGGGAGCAGAAGCTCGTGCTCGACCCGACCCAGCCGCCGCTCGTGAACCTCCGCCGCGGCACCGAGGCGTCGGTGCACTTCATGGCCGAGCACGCCCCCTTCTTCTCGCTCCTCGAGGTGGAGGGCCGCAACTTCAGCGACGTGCTCCGACGGGGCACCGAGCAGCACCTCGCCGATACGCTGGCGATCATCCGTGACGGCCAGGCCGATGGCACGATCCGTGACGACGACCCGCAGCTCCTCGCCATCGGCGTGGTGTCGGCGGTGGGCCACTTCTCCCACTTCCACCGCACCCAGCGCATCGCGCTCCCCCTGCCGGAGCTGGCCGCCTTCGTGGGCCGCCACGTCGTGCACAGCGTCGCGGCCGACGACGACGCCGCCCTCGTCGCCCTGCAGGCCCCGGACCTCCTCGTCCCCAGCGGGTGAGACGACCTCGCGCTACGGTGCCGTCGCCCTGATCCCCGAGCTGGAGGTACACCCCGTGGCGCAGTACGCCTTCCTGTCCGACGAATGGCTCGAGGCAGCCAAGAAGATCCGTGAGGAGTACGCGGGCAAGGGCGGCGCCCCCGCCCACTCCGTCCGGATGAACCAGATCATCACCGAGGTCCCCTTCGGCGAGGGCACCATCGAGGCCCACATGGACACCTCCGGTGGCGAGCTCACCATGGACACCGGTCACCTCGAGAACCCCGACCTCACCGTCACCCTCGACTACGCGACCGCCCGGGCCATCCTCGTGGAGGGCAACCCGCAGGCCGGCATGCAGGCCTTCATGGCCGGCAAGATCAAGGTGCAGGGCGACATGACCAAGCTCATGGCCATGCAGCAGGGTGCCCCCGATCCGGTCGCCGAAGAGGTCGCCGCCAAGATCAAGGAGATCACCGAGCTCTAGCTCGACGATCCCGAGCAGTGGTTCGAGGGCGCCCTCCGGGGCGCCCTCGGCGCGTCCGGGTGCCGCGCTAGCGGACGAAGACGTCGACGGTGGTGCCGCGCTTGACCGACGTGCCAACGGCGGGGTCGGTGTCGAAGGCCTTGCCGCCGGCTCTGCCGTGCACCTCGCCGGGGACCAACCCGGCGCCCCGGATGATGGCGGCGGCCTCGTCGGCCGACTTGCCGTTGACCGACGGCACCTTCACGAGGTCGGGCCCCTTCGACACGATCACCTTCACGGTGCTGTCCCGCTTGGCCTGGGCACCCTCGCCGGGATCGAGGCGCAGCACCTGCCCGGCTGGGACGGTCTCGCTGAACTCCTCCACCTTCTGGGCCTTCAGCTGCACGCCGGCCAGCGCGCTGGCGGCCGCCTCGTAGGTGCCGCCCTTGAGACCACCGGGGACGGCGCGGGGGGCCGGTCCGGCCGACACCACGAGCGGCACCTCGCTGCCCTTGGGCGCCTGGCCGCCGACGCCATCACCGAGGCGGATGACGGTGCCCTCGGGCACCTCCTCGTCCTGCACCGGCGTGGGCACGGCCACGAACTCGCCCGCCGCGAGGAGGGCCTGGGTGGCCTCGTCGATCGACTTGCCGGCCAGGTCGACGGGGATGTCGGCCAACGTGTTGCCGAGCGACACGACGACGCGGATGGTGCCGCCCTCCTTCAGCTCCTCGCGCGCCGGCGGGTCGGTCTCGAGGATCTTCCCGGCCTCGGTGCCGTCCTTGCGGATCTCGTCGTACTGCAGCTCGAAGTCGAACTCGGACACCGCGGCCTCAGCCTGCTCCCGCGTGAGGTCGACGAGGAGCGGCACCGGGTGGCTCGGCGTGCTCGTGCGGTCGTAGAGGAGGGCGCCCCCGGCTACGCCGCCGGCGAGCAGGAGGACGGCGAGGATGGCCCAGGGCCAACGGCGGCGGGGCCGATCGTCGTCGGCATCGTCGTCCCAGTCGAGGTCGACGTCGATCGGTTCGGGGGCCGGGCCCTCGTTGCCGTGGAGCGTGTCGTCGTGGGCGGCGCCGACCGAGTCGAGGGTGACGGTGGGCGCGGCGCCGAGCGGGAGCGGCGCCGGACGGGGCAGCTCCTCGGCCAGGGCCATGAGCGACGCGCCGAACGACGACGCGTCAGCCCGGTCGGCGGGCGACGGACGACCGGCCCGCTCCAGGGCCCGGCGCAGCGGACCGAGCGCCTCGGGCACCTCCACCTGCCGACCGACGCGGGCCATGAGGGTGGCGATGGTGGTGTCGGCCGCGAAGGGCACGGTGCCGGTGACGGCTTCGATGAGGACCAGGCCGAGGGAGTAGACGTCGGCCCGACCGTCGACCGGCTCGCCCTGGGCCTGCTCCGGCGAGGCGTAGCGAGCGGTGCCGAGCACGGCGCCCTGCGGCTCGGTCCAGGCCGCCTCGGCGAGTGCCCGGGCCAGGCCGAAGTCGGCGATCCGCAACCGGCCGTCCTCGCCGAAGAGGAGGTTGGCGGGCTTGATGTCACGGTGGACGAAGCCACGGCGGTGGGCGTAGTCGAGGGCCCGGGACGTCTCGAGGCCGATGAGCAGCGCCTGCGACGGCGTGAGGCGGGTCCCCTGGTCGAGCACCGTGCGCAGGCTCCCGCCCGCGAGGTACTCGGTGACGATGTACGACGACCCGTCGTCGTCGCCCCAGTCGTAGACGGCCACGATGTTCGGGTGGTTCAGGGCCGCGGCGGCCTGGGCCTCGGCCCGGAAGCGGCGGAGGAAGGTGTCGTCGTCAGCCAGCGCGGCGTGCAGCAGCTTCACCGCCACCCGCCGCTTGAGCCGGACGTCGTCGGCGAGGAACACCTGCGCCGACGCACCGGCACCGATGGGAGCGATGAGCCGATACCGCCCGCTGAGCACGCGACCAACGAGGTCTGCCGAGCGGGACATGACCATTCCGACGAGGGTACCGGTCCGGCCCGGAGGCCCGGTGTACCCCCAAGGGGCCGATCGGGGCTACAGATGGGGGCACGAGCACCGAACCACCCCTCCCCGCCGGCGAGACCGACCGGCCCGACCCCGATCACCCGACGCTGCCGTGGACGCTCCGGGGGGCCGTCCTCCTCGTGAGCGTCGAGGCCCTCGTCGAGATCGTGGCCGTGGCCCGCCGCGACGAGTTGGTGCCCGGCTTCCGGACGCTGCTCGTGCTCTGCATCGCCCTCAAGCTCGTGTTCGCATCGCGGGTGCGGCGGCTCCGTGCCGGCCCGGCGCTCGGGCTCCTGTTGCTCGAGGGCACCACCGTCGTGGCAGCCCTCGGCGCGGTGGACGCGGCGGCGCCGGCTCGCCTCGCGCTCGGTGGCACCGCGATCATCGTGTTGGTGCTGCTGTTCTCGTCGCTCCACGCGTTCCCCGAACCAGCCCTCCCCCGCGTCGACCCACCGAGGTAGCCATGAGCGAACCCACCGAAGCCAGCGGCCCGGCCTGGCCGGCGTCGAGCACCCGCTACAAGATCGGCGTGGCCGTCGCCCTCGCCGCTGCGGCCGGCGCGTTCTACCTCGCGGCCAGCCGCACCGAGACCGACCGGGACGATCCGGTGGAGGTCACCAGCCGGCCCGACGTGGTCGAGCGGCTCATCCCGTTCAGCGGCGCGTCGATCCTCCGGCAGCAGGAGCTGGGCGTCGACCTGGCGCCGGGCTACGAAGGCACGTTGTTCATCAACGGCATCGAGATCCCGGCCGACGAGCAGCGCCGGGTGCCGGAGCAGAACGCGGTGTACTTCACCCCGGGCGAAGGCAAGACCGTCGAGGAGCTGCAGGCCGGGCCCAACTGCGTGGTGGCGGTGGCGTGGAAGTCGTCGACCGGCCGGGGCGTGGCCGACGAGCCGTTCCGGTGGTGCTTCGACGCCACGTAGGCCTCGTCCCTCGCCCGCTCAGCCGTCACCCAGGAGGTCCTCGAGCGCGGTCCCGGCCAGCAGCTGATCGAGGGCCGCTTCGTCGAGCACGGGCACGCCCTTCCCCTTGGCCTTGTCGAGCTTGCTGCCGGCCTCGGCACCCGCGATGAGGGCGGTGGTCTTGGCCGACACGCTGCCGCTCACCTTGGCGCCGAGGGCTTCGAGCTGCTCCTTCACCTCGTCGCGGCTGGCCCGCTCGAGGGTGCCGGTGATGACGAAGGTGCGGCCGCCGAGCGGGAGCTGTTCGACGGCGACCGGCTCGGGCAGGTCGGTGGTGGTGCGCACGCCGAGGCGAGCCAGCTCCGCCGCCAGCTCGGCGTTGCGCGGCGTGTCGAACCACGCTCGCACCGCCGCGGCGATGGTGGGGCCGATGCCGGCGATGGCCGCGATGTCGGCTTCCTTCGCCGTAGCGATCCCGTCGAGCGTGCGCAGGTGGCGGGCCAGGTCCTTGGCCACCGTGGGACCGACGTGGCGGATGTTGAGGGCGACGAGGAGCCGCTCGAGCGGTCGCTGCGAACCGGCCCTGATGCCGTCGAGCAGCTTGTCGACGCTCTTGTCCTTCCAGCCCGGGAGGGCCAGCAGCTCGTCGCGCCGCTCCTCGAGGCGGAACACCGCGGCGAGGTCGGGCAACCAGCCGAGCTCGCGGAACTGGGTGACCGTCTTCTCGCCCAGGCCCTCGATGTCGAGGGCGCCCCGGGACGACAGGTGGATGAGCGACTGTGCGATGCGGCTCGGGCAGTCGACGTTCTCGCAGAAGTGGTGGCCCTCGCCTTCCGGTCGCACGAGGGGCTGGCCGCAGGCCGGGCAGTTGGCTGGCATGGCCCACGCCTTGGCGCCCTTCGGCCGCTTCTCCGGGACGCTGCCGACCACCTCGGGGATGACGTCGCCGGCCCGGCGCACGATGACCACGTCGCCGGGGCGGACGTCCTTGGCGGCCACCTGGTCCTGGTTGTGCAGCGTGGCCTTGCCGACGGTGACGCCGCCGACGAACACCGGCTCGAGCACGGCGAACGGGGTGGCCCGGCCGGTGCGGCCGATCGACACGAGGATGTCGCGCAGCTTGGTGGTGCGCTCCTCGGGCGGGAACTTGTAGGCGATGGCCCAGCGGGGGGCGCGGGACGTCGACCCCAGCTCCTCCCGCTGGCGGAGGCCGTCGACCTTCACGACCACGCCGTCGATCTCGTAGTCGAGGCTGTGG
>JALYWQ010000181.1 GCA_030852625.1 Actinomycetota bacterium | reverse complement strand
GTGGCGGGGACCTTCCGGGCGATCCTCGACATCATGTCCTCAGAGATCCGCCCCTCCCGGAACAACCCGAAGCACGCAGGGAGCTCGTCGATCCGGCGGGCGATCTGGGTCAGGTTCCCGGCCCGATGCTTCGCGACACCGGCCTTCCAGGTCGCCCAATGCTCCAACGACCGGATCCCGCCACCCATCCACGCCTCGTTGCGCTGGAGTTCCCCGAGGACCTCACAGAGCTCAGCGGTCATCCCGTTGATGACCCCCATGCACCGAGCCGCGCCCTGCTCAGCGACCGCCCAATTCCGCTCGAACTCATCCAACTGCGGCAGCAGCACAGGACCCGCACCCATGAGGACAATCCTACGAAGGGGGTATGACAGCCGATCCGCAGGTGACCTCGTCACCGCGATCGCCGCCGCGCCACCGCTGACGTCTAGGGCTGGGCGCCTCCTCGAGATCCGCACCACGGCCCAGGGCAGCAGCCCGAGCCAGGGAAATCTGGTCCGAACGGCCTAGTGACACCACAACGGTCGATCCATACCCTCCGAGGTGGGGAAGCGATGATCCTCTCGTCGCCTCAGCTGGTCGCCATGACGAGGGGGGAGCCACGCGAAACCGGCCCCGAGCCACGCCCACGTCGGGCGACGACCGATCATCGGTCGAACACTCGGAGGAGGTGCGTGTGATGACGATCCCGACGAACGGGAGCGAGGGATCCACACCTCGCCCACTCGCCGACCGTCGACGGACGCCTCCTACGCCGGCGGTGCCGGCCTACGACACGGCGCTCCCATCCCAGCTGGGGACGATCGGCCGGTTCCGCCTCGACCACCTCGTGAAGGAGGGGAGCGGGGTCGCCACCTATGCCGCCACGGACACCGCCGACGGGCTGCCGGTGATCCTCAAGACCGTGGTGACCAAGGGCCTCTCCAGCGCCGTCTGCGTGCGGTTGCAGCACGAGGCCGACGTCCTCGAGCGCCTCGACGTCGCCGCCCGTCCGCTGGTCGCCAGTGGCACCGAGGGAGGCCTCTTCTACCTCGTGCAGCGGCGTTTGGAGGGCCGGACGCTTCGGGCCCGTCTCGACGAGGGGCCCATCGGGCTGCACGACGTGCTCCGCCTGGCCATCGACCTCCTCGACCGCCTCCAGGTGGTCCACGACCGCGGGGTGCTGCACCGCGACATCAAGCCGTCCAACGTGCTGATCAGCAACGAGGACACGGAGCTCCGGGCGGAGTTGATCGACTTCGGGCTGGCGAGGAGCTCCCGCCTCGACGGCTCCGTCCGCGAGGAGTTGGTCGGCACGGCACGCTACCTCGCCCCCGAGGCGGCCGGTCTGCTCGACCTTCCTGTCGACGAGCGCTCCGATCTCTACTCGGTCGGTGCCCTCCTCTTCGAGTGCTGCACGGGTCAACCGAGGTTCGCCGGCGGAACGGTCGGCGAGGTGCTCCGGCAGCTGCTGAACTCGGCCCCGCCGTCACTGCGGGCCCTGGGCATCACGGTCCCGCGCGCTTGGGACGGCGCGCTGCAACGCCTCCTCGCCAAGGATCCCGACGCTCGCTACCAATCAGCTACCTCGGCCCTCGCCGACCTCCGGGAGCTCTCATCCGCTCTCGAGGCGGGGATCGCGGAGCCGCCCCTGACGCTCGGCCGCCACGATCTCCGTCGCACGCTCACCGAGCCGTCCTTCGTGTCGAGGTCCCTCGAGCTCGACCGCCTCACGGGGATGATCCGCCAGACCCTTGCCGGCGACGGTCAGCTGGTCCTCGTCGAGGCGCAATCCGGCGGGGGGAAGACGCGCCTTCTCGACGAGCTCGCCCTCCACGCCGCCCGGGAGGACTTCTGGGTGCTGCGGGGCCAGGGCGTCGATCACGCTGCGCAACGGCCCTTCCAGATGCTCGACGGTGTCGTGACCGGCATCGCCGCCAACGACCTGGATTCCGCGACGATGGAAGCCGTGCGGGACCACCTCGGCGACCGGGCCGGCGCCGTCGTGGCGGCGCTGCCCGACCTGGCTGGTCCGCTGCGGGCCCGTCCTCCGCAAGGGCTCGGACCGGAGCAGTACGCCGAGGCCCGGAGCGTCGATGCGTTGGCGGCGCTGCTCGACTCGCTGGGGTCGGGGGATCACCCGGCCCTGGTGGTGCTCGACGACTGCCAGTGGGCCGACGGCCTCACCATCTCCCTCCTGGCCAGGTGGCAGGCCGCCCGATCTGATGCGCAGTCCCGTCGGGTGCTGGTGGTCGTGGCCTTCCGATCCGAGGAGGTGGCGGCCGCCCACCCGCTCCGATCGGTGGGTCCGTCCGAGGTCCTGGCCCTGGCACCGTTCGGCGACGACGACGTGCGGACCCTGTGCGCATCGATGGCCGGTGCCCTGCCGGACCCGGCCCTCGACACCATCGTCCGTCTGGCCGAGGGCAGCCCCTTCATGGCTGCCGCGGTCCTCCGCGGGATGGTCGAATCGGGAGCGCTCGTGAGCTCCACGTCCGGCTGGGCGATCGACTCGGTCGAGCTCTCGGAGGCCCAGACCTCACGCCGGGCGGCCCTCTTCCTGGCCCGCCGGTTCGACCTGCTCGAGCCACCCACGCTGCGGCTGCTCACGGCCGGGGCGGTGCTGGGCAAGCAGTTCGAGCTCGGTCTGGCGTCCGTGCTGGCCGGCATCGATGGAGCGGTGGTGCGGACGGCGCTCGACGACGCCCGACACCGTCAGATCATCTGGATCGACGACAGCACCGAGGTCGGGTCCTTCACCCACGACAAGCTGCGGGAGACGCTCCTCGATCGTCTCGAGGCGGAGGACCGCCGTCAGCTCCACCTCCAGGCTGCGGAGCACATCGAGGGCCTCGACCCGAGCCGCATGTTCGAGCTGGCTTACCACTTCGATGCGGCCGGGGAGCTGGCCCGGGCCCTGCCCTACGCCCACCAGGTGGCGGTGCGGGCCCGGACGCAGCATGCGCTCGACGCAAGTGCCACCCACTACCGCATCGCCGAGCGAGCCAGCCGCTCGATGCCGCAGCTGCACGCCGAGATCACCGAAGGGCTTGGTGACGTGCTGACCCTGCAGGGGAACTACGCCGAGGCGGCCACCGTGCTCGAGCAGGCCCTGGCCTTGACGTCCGACCCCGTGGGACGAGCGGTGCTCGACGGCAAGCTCGGCGACGTCGCCTTCAAGCGTGGCGACCAGGTCGTTGCTCGCGGGCACCTCGAGCGGGCCCTTGGCGACCTCGGCCACCGGGTGCCACGCACCGGGTTGGGTTGGGTCCTCGCTGCGCTGCGGGAGGCGTTGGTGCAGCTGTGCCACTCGCTCGTCCCGCGGCTCTTCGTGGGGCGACGGTCCGTGGAGGGCGCCGACGAGGAGTTCCTCGCCATCCGGATGTACAGCCGGCTGGCCTACGTGTACTGGTTCAGCGCAGGAAAGATCCCCTGCGCGTGGAGCCACCTGCGGGAGATGAACCTGGCGGAGCGGTACCCCCCGACGCTGGAGCTGGCGCAGGCGTATTCGGAGCACGCGCCGGTGATGACCATGGTGCCGTGGTACGGCCGCGGCCTGTCGTACGCCCACCGCTCCTACGAGATACGACGGGATCTCGGTGACGTCTGGGGCCAGGGCCAGTCGCTGAACTTCCACGGGGTGGTGCTCTACGCGGCCTCCCGCTACCGAGCGTGCATCGAGCAGTGCCAGGAGGCCGTGCGGGTGCTCGAGCGCACCGGCGACCGATGGGAGCAGAACACGGCCACCTGGACGATGGTGTTCGCGCACTACCGCCTCGGCGAGCTCGACGTGGCCACCGACCTTGCTCGTCGCCTGTACGCCACGGCATCGTCGATCGGGGACCGGACGGCCGCCGGCGTCGTGCTCAGCGGCTGGGCCCGCGCCGACCGCGGACAGGTGCCCGCGGAACACATCGCGGCCGAGCTCGAGCACGAGACGGGGGACGCCCAGACCGCCGCCGAGATCCGACTTGCCGACGGCCTCCGGCACCTCTACGACGGCGAGCTCGACGCAGCCGTCGACCGCCTGACCCAGGCCGACGGCATCGTCAGGCGCGCTGGCCTCCGCCAGGAGTACGTGGCGCCGGTGAAGCCGTGGTTGGCCACCGCACTCCGCATGCAGCTCGAGCAAGCGGGAGCCCATGCCAGCAGCAGGGACCGAGCCGGACGGTTGCGTCACGCCGCCCGGGTCGCCCGACAGGCCGATCGGTTGTCCCGGTCCTACCGGAACAACCGGCCCCACGCCCTTCGCGAGCGGGCCCTCGTCGCCGACCTCGCCGGGAGGGCGGGACGGGCGGATCGGCTCCTCCTCCGGAGCCTGGAGGTCGCGCTCGCCCAGGAGGCTGGCTACGAGGCAGCGCTCACCCGCGTCGCCATGGCGCGCTTGGAAGCGGCGCGATCGGCCAGCGAGACCGCGGGCAGCTCGCTCGTGGCGGCGGAAGCAGCGCTGGCAGCCGTGGAGCGGAAGGCAACCGACCTCGATGCCGAGGTAGCGGAGCCCGAGGCGCGCGACACCCTCTCGCTGGCCGACCGCTTCGAGCTGTTGCTCGCCGTCGGCCGGCGGCTGGGTGCGGCCACGTCGCCGAACGCGGTCTACGAAGGGGTGCGCGAGGCTGCGCTCCTCCTCCTGCGAGGTGATCGCTGCCACGTGGTCGAGGTGGCCGACGACCTCGGCGAGATCCTCACGACGGCGTCGGGGGCCAACGTGCAGGAGCTCAGCCACCGGGTGCTGTCCCGAGCCGTCGAGCAGCGGATGCCCGTGGTCGATCGACCGGGGGAGGATGCCGACGCCGACGAGTCGATGGTCCTGGCCGGACTGAAGTCCGTACTGTGCGCTCCCATCCTGTGCGACGACGAGGTGGTGGCGTGCTTCTACGTCACGCACTACGAGGTGGACGACCTGTTCGGCGACATCGAGCTCCAGCTGGCGGAGTTCATCGCCACCGTCGCGGGCGCGGCGTTGGAGCACGTGGCCGGAAGCGAGGCCCGGTTCCGTTCGCTGGTGCACAACTCCTCCGACGTCATCACGATCGTCGGCGCCGACGGCCGGATCACCTACCAGAGCTCGTCGATCGAGCGGGTGTTCGGCTACCGCCCCGAGGAGGTCGTCGGCAGGGAGTACTCGAGCTGGCTGCACCGCGAGGCATCAGCGGACCTGATGGCGTTCCTGGCCTCGCCCAGCTTCGGGCCGGACGGCACCAGCGTCGTCACGTCGATGGTCCGCCACCGTGACGGATCCTTCCGAGACATCGAGACGAGGGTCACCGACATGCTCGACGACCCGGGCGTCCGTGGTCTGGTGCTCAACAGCCGCGACATCTCCGAGCGAGTGGAGCTCGAGAAGCAGCTCAAGCACCAAGCCTGGCACGACTGGCTGACCGGCCTGCCGAACCGGCAGCGCTTCGTCGACCTCGTGGATGCAGCGCTGGCGGACCGCCGCCGAGACGGCGGACGCTTGGCGATCGCCTTCCTCGACCTCGACGACTTCAAGGCCATCAACACCAAGTTCGGGCACCCCGGGGGTGACGAGCTCCTGGCCCTGATGGGTCAGCGGCTCGCCGAGTGCGTGCGCCCCGAGGACACGGTGGCCCGCTTCGGGGGCGACGAGTTCGCGATCTTGCTCCAGCACGCCGACGCCGAGGCCGCTGCGCAGCTTGCCGCCCGCATCATCGCCGAGCTCGAACGACCCTTCGAGCTCGGCGACCACGAGGTCCACGCCCGCGCCAGCATCGGTCTCGCGCTGAGTGACGGGACCGACACGAGCGACGATCTCCACGCCATGGCCGACACCGCGATGTACGTGGCCAAGCGCCGAGGCCGCTCGCGGTACGAGGTCTTCGAACCCGCCATGCGCGACGAAGCCCTCGAGCGGGAGAACCTCCATGAGGATCTCGAGAAGGCCGTGGGTCG
>JALYWQ010000098.1 GCA_030852625.1 Actinomycetota bacterium | reverse complement strand
CGTTCCCCTACGGCGAGCTGCACGAGAGCGCGGCCCGACCGCCGGGCTACATGCTCTTCATCGGGGCGGCCTACACGATCCTCGGCGCCAGCCCCACCCGCGTCACGCTCCTGCAGACCCTGATCGGCCCGGTCGTGATCGTGCTCGTGTGGCTGCTGGCCCGCCGGCTCTTCGACGCCCGGGTGGCGGTGGTGGCGGCAGCGTTGGCCGCTGTGCACCCCAACCTCTGGCAGTGGGAGGGCCGCCTCTACTCCGAGGCCCTCGCCCTACCGCTCGCGGTGCTCCTGCTCCTGCTGGTGCTGCAGCGACAGCCGACGAAGCGGGTCCTCATCGGCACCGGCGTGGTGCTCGGGGTGAGCCTGCTCGTGCGGCCGACCAGCGTGTTCCTGGTGCCCGTGATCCTCGCCGCCTTCTGGACCGCGGCCAACGCCCGCACGGCGATCCGCTCCACCGCCGCGGTGCTCGGCGTCGCGGTGCTCTGCGTGGCGCCGTGGACCATCCGCAACTACGCCCTCACCGACAGCTTCATCCCGTTGTCGCTCCAGGACATGGCGGTGGCCGGCACGTTCAACCCGATGTCGGCCGAGGACCCCGACTACCCGTACGCCTGGCGCCCGTGGACGGAACGGGACCAGGACATCTTCGGCGGCGTCGACACCCCCAACAAGCTGTCCGAGGCCGACCTCCACGAGGAGATGCTCCGTCGGGCCCGGGAGTACGTGGAGGACCACCCCGAGGCCATCCCCGAGGCCTTCTTCTGGAACGGCATCGTGCGCACCTGGGACCTGCGATCCTCCGACCTCGTGCTGCTCGAGGTCGGGTTCGAGGGTCGGAACGAGCACGTGGCCCGAGCCGGGATGCTCCTCTACTGGGCCCTGCTCCCGTTCGCCGCCGTCGGCGTGTGGCGGTTGCGGGCCCGGCGCACGATCGTGGTGCCGGTGCTGCTCGGTGCGGTGGCGGCGTCGGTGGTGTTCACCGTGGCCGCGGCCACCCGCTACCGGGTGCCCTACGAGCCCGTCGTCGTGCTGCTGGCGAGCGTGGCGCTCGTGCACCTGTGGGACCGGGTGCGCGGCGAGCGGGCTGCGGAGCCGGATCCCGAGCTCGCTGACGTCGGTTAGGCGTCGCTGGCGGCGTCGGGCTCGAGGGCGACGGTGTCGAAGCTGGCACCGAGGTCGGCGATGCCCGACACCTGGTCCCGGCCTTCCACGAAGAAGGGCAGCGGCGCCACCGAACGGGTGAGGAACACGCCCTCGGGCGTGAAGATCGAGAGCTGGATCGTGTAGGTGCCGGTGGCCAGGCGGGTGTCGACGCGAGCGGTGAACCGGATCCGGTCGCCGGCGGCGAAGGCCTTGGGGGCCCGCCACGGCGTGCTGTCCGACAGCACCTCGAAGCCCGACTGGTTGTGGACGTTGAGCCCGACGATCACGTTGTCGACCGTCCTCGCGAACCGGACGTCGAGCTCGACGGCGATCGGGTCACCCGCCCGCACGTGACCGGTCGGTCGGCCGTCGGCGTCCACGATGCGCATGTGCTCGACGGCGCCGGCCTCGTCCACCGACGAGAACGCGCCGTGGTCCCGGAGGCCGGGGCCTTCGATGTCGCGGGCTTCGCCGAGCAGGTCGTGGAAGAGCGAGATGGCCTCGGACGTGTCGCCGTCGTGGCGCACCTCGCCGCCGTGGAGGAGGAGGGTGCGGTCGCACATGAGCCGGATCGAGTGCAGGTTGTGGCTCACGAGCACGATCGTGGTGCCGGCGTCGCGGAGCTCCTGCATGCGATCGAGGCACTTGAGGCCGAAGGCCAGGTCGCCGACGGCCAGCACCTCGTCGATGAGGAGGACGTCGGGATCGGCCAGGATCGACACCGAGAACCCGAGCCGCACGAACATGCCCGAGGAGTAGAACTTCACCGGGGTGTCGAGGAAGTCGCCGATCTCGGCGAACTCCACCACCTCGTCGAACCGCTCATCGATCTCGGCCTGGGTGAGCCCGAGGATGATGCCGTTGATGTAGACGTTCTCCCGCCCGCTGAGCTCCGGGTGGAACCCGACGCCCACCGAGATGAGGGGCGCGATCAGCCCGGTGACCGCGACGCGGCCGGTGGTGGGCGCGGTGACGCCGGCGAGCAGGCGCAGGAGGGTGCTCTTCCCCGAGCCGTTCCGCCCGATGACACCCACGCACTCCCCGCGGCCGATCTCGAAGTCGAGGTCGCGCAGGGCCCAGAGCTCCTCCCGTCCGTGGGTGGATCGGGGTCGCCTGGCGCGGGACACGAGCAACGGCGTGTCGACGTACTTCACGTAGCGCTTCGACGCGCCGGACACGACCACGCGGGCGCTCATCGGACGCTCACAGGAGGTCCACGAAGATGCGGTCGTGGCGGCGGTGCACCAGGAGGGCCACCACGAAGAGCGACGCCGACCACCCGAGGGTCCACGCCACGCTGGTGAGCCAGGGACCCTCGATGCCCACGGTGCCGGCCCGGGCCAGCTGCACCACCCCGGTGATGGGGTTGGCCTCGATCCACGGACGGAGGCCCCCGATGGCGTCGAGCGGGTAGAAGACCGGCGTCAGGTAGAACCACGGGATCAGCGAGGCCTGCACGATGTAGCGGACATCCCGGAAGTAGACGTGGAGGGCGCTCAGCACCGACGCCAGCGACGCCACGAGCACGGTGCCGAGGGCGACGGCCGGCGCCAGCCAGAGGAGCCGCACCATGGGACCGTGGTCGACGAGGGCCGCGCCGGCCAGCACCGCGATGCCGGGCAGGAGGGCGTAGAGGTTGCTCAGCACGACCGTGAGGGGCAGCACGAGCCGCGGGAAGTACACGCGGGTGGAGATGTCCTGAGCGGCCACGATCGATGCCGTGCCGTCGTTGATCGACGTGGAGAAGAAGGCCCACACCGTCGACCCGGCGAGCACGAACAGCACGTAGCTGCCGTCGACGTCGAAGCGCACGAACTTCGGGAGGACGAGGGCGAGCACCCCCGCCTGGAGGAGCGGGAGGGCGAGGGCCCACACCACGCCGAACGACGCCCGCCGGTAGCGGACGAGGAACTCCTTCTTGGCGAGGACGCGCAGGAGCGGCCACGACCGGCGTAGGTCGCGCAGGAGCGTCGCCATGGTGTCGTGTTCGCCCCGGAGGTCGAACGCGTTGGCCGGAGACGGCGACGGTGGGGGAGCGGGGTCGACGATGCCGGAAACTCTCGCACACCGGACCGGCGCGAACGCCTACCCGGACGGCGCCGCCAGCACGGTGAAGCGATCGCTCTGGGCGACCGGCTCGTACCCGGCCGAGATGCTCCAGGCCTCCACCTGCGCGCTGGTGGGGGTGGTGGCGGGATCGAGCCCGTAGGGCTCGGCTCGCCCGAGCACCAGGAACGCCACCGCGCTGCGCTCGAGGGCATCCACGTAGGCCGACTCGTCGGGATGGTGGGCGAGCAACCCGTCGACCCGGCGCCCGATGAACGTGACGTCGTTCTGGAGCCGATCGCCGAAGGCCGGGTAGATCGGCGCCACGCCCTGGTCGGTCCACGCCCCCGCGATCCCGATCGTGGCGCCGTCCTCCGTCTGCTGCTCGAGCCAGTCGAGGGCCGGGTCGAGGCCGGCGAAGCGACTCGAGTTGTAGTGGTCCTCGTACCGCCCGATGCCCACCACGGCGAGCACGGCGAGGAGCGCGACCGCGCCCGCCCGCACCGCGATGGGGAGGGCCGTGACGCGGTCGAGCCAACCCCCGGCCATGACAGCGGCCAGCGCGAGCGGGACGGCGACGACGAGCACCACCACCAGTTGCCGTCCGGTCAGCACGGTGCCCACCTGGAGGGCGTCGACGAAGGCCAGGAGGGCGGCCACCTCCACCACGAGCACCGCCCGCGAGGGCAGTCGGGACGTCACCCACCCGGCCAGCCCGACGGCGCAGAGGAGGGCCGGCACCCCGTACCGCACGTTGGCGGCGGCGATGAACGGGTCGCCCGGGAGCCCGACGGCGGAGTACGGCGTCGCCATGTACGAGAGCCCGAGCACCGCCACTCCCGCCAGCCCCACCAGCCCGGTGCCCCGATCGGTGCGACGTCGCACGGCGAGCACCACGGCGGCGACGACCGCCGCGCCCAGCAGCAGCAGGACGGCGCCGGCCGCCACCCGGAACTGGTGGACCAGTTCGTCCTTCCACACGTCGGGCTGGTCGACGTAGTCGAGCAGCGACGATCCGAGGAGCTCTCGATAGGGATCGGGGGGCGCGTCGAGGCCGAGCGGCCCCACGGCGACGGGGTAGAGCGGGTTGCCGGTCTCGATGGTGTTGCGCAGCACCCACACCCCGCCGAACGCCGCGACCAGGCCGACGACCGCAGCTGCCTGCCGGAGGACGGTCTGCACGGGCCGGGACGCCACCAGTCGGGCCACCACCCACAGCCCCACCATGAGGGGGACGGCGGTGAAGCCATAGAGCTTCGTGCCGAACGCGATGCCGAGGGCTACACCGCCGACGGCGAGATCGGCGGGGTCACCGGTGCGGTGGTGGCGGAGCAGGAACGTGAGCCCGGCGGCGAAGGTGGCGTAGAGGACGGGATCGAGGAGCGCGTCGCGGGCGGCCGGCTCCACCACCACCGGGACGGCGGTGACCGCGAGCGCGAGGAGGGCCGCGAGGGACGGGCGGGCCCGGGCCTCGCGCGCCAGGCAGTAGGTGGCGAGCACCACCATCGGCAGGAACGGGAAGATGGCGTAACGGGCCAGGAAGTCGTTCTCCCACGGGAGCATCCAGGCGAGGACCACGGTGGAGCCGTTGCCGGGGGACGTGCCGAAGAAGAACCCAGGCACCCAGTCGCCGAAGCCCCAGATCGATCCTTCCTGGATCCACCGGGCGGCGGTGGGCATGTAGGCGCTGGCGGCGTCGAAGCCGCTCAGCGCACCGTTGCGCTGCACGAACGCGGTG
Source organism: Actinomycetota bacterium (assembly GCA_030852625.1). Taxonomy (GTDB): domain Bacteria; phylum Actinomycetota; class Acidimicrobiia; order Acidimicrobiales; family VFJN01; genus VFJN01. The sequence continues at coordinate 1,431 of JALYWQ010000098.1, read as the reverse complement.
ACGGCCAGCCAGGCGGCTCCGGCGGCGATGCCGTAGCGGGCCAGCCATCGGCCCCACCCGCGCTCGGTGTCGTCGTCCCGGTGGTCGTCGTCCTCGGGGAAGCCGACGCCATCGGCGGCCGGGGCGACCGGAACGACGCCGGCGACGGCGACGAGCACGAGCGCCGCCGCGCCCGCCGACCAGCGGGACAGGATCCCGAGCGCGCCGGGGACGAGGTGGACGACGAGGAGGGCGGCGGTGGCGAGGACGCTCCACGCCAGCCACCGAGTGGCACCGGTGAGGCGCGGAAGCCGCTTCTGCAGCACCAGCAGGGCCGCCACGCCGGACCCCCCGACGGTGACGATGAAGAAGGCGAAGCCGACGAGGTACTCGGCGGTGCTCAGGGTCATCCTGCGCCGTCCGGTTGCTGCACCAGGTACACGGTGGATGGACCTCCGGGGATCGGCGTGAACACGTCGGGGTTGGCGGCCACCCAGTCGGCGTAGGGCAGGTCGAGCTCGCTGTAGCAGATGTCCGAACCGAGCACGAGGGCCGTCACCTCATGCCGTCGGAGCGATGCCAGCCACTCCGCCTCGGTGGCCGCCAGGGGCCGGTCGATCGTCTCGTCGTCGCCGGTGAGGTACTCGACGTGACGCCCGAGGTCGGGGTCGTAGAGCCCGTAGATCTGACAGAAGCCGGCGACCGCAACGGGGCCCTCGACGTCCTCGAGAGCGCGCCGCTCGGCTTCGGCGGGCATCCCGGCCCGGAGCCGTCCGTCGTCGAGGTGATCGGCGAGCAGGGGAGTGGCGAAGGCCACCGCGAGCACGGCCGCGCCGGCGGTCGCGAGGACCGCCACGCGCGGAGCTCGCCAGACGAAGCGGGAGGTCACCAGGAGCGCGGCGACGGCGGCCAGCCCGGCCACGAGGGGCCACCGCCACGGGATCGGGAGGTCGGCCTTCCACACGGAGGTGGCGGCGCCGACGAGGAGGAGCCCGCCGACGACGGCGTGGTCGACCGCCACCGATCGGCGGCGGAGCTCGGCGGCGAGGGCGGCCGCGGCGAGCGGCACCAGGGTGATGCCGTACCGGAGGTTGAGAGCCTGGGTGAACGGTTCGACCGCGCCGCCGATGACGACACCAGGGGCGGCCGGGGTGACCAGGAACGCCAACACCATCGACAGGGGCGCCAGCGCCCAGAGCCACGTCCGGAGCGTCCGCTCCCGCCGGACCAGGGCGAGCAGCGGGAACACGAAGGCGCTGACCAGGAGCAGGAAGGGCACCGGGCCGTCGAGTCGCCAGATGTAGCCGAGGGCCCGCCGCCATGTCGCCGGCTCCCAACCCAGCTCCAGGTAGGAGCTGATCAGCGGGAAGTTGAGGCGTTCGGTGGCCTCGATCTCCTTCCACGGCACCGACTCGGGGTAGATGGGGCTGCCCCCGAAGGCCTGGTTGCGGA
>JALYWQ010000167.1 GCA_030852625.1 Actinomycetota bacterium | reverse complement strand
GTACGCCAAGGACCGCGTGCAGTTCGGTCGCCCGATCGGCTCCTTCCAGGCCATCAAGCACAAGTGCGCCGACATGCTCCTCGAGGTCGAGTCGGCCAAGTCGGCCGCCTACTACGCGGCCTGGTGTGCCGCCGAGCTCAACGACGAGCTCCCGTCGGTGGCCAGCCTGGCCAAGGCCTACTGCTCGGAGGCCTACTTCCACGCCGCCGCCGAGAACATCCAGATCCACGGTGGCATCGGCTTCACCTGGGAGCACCCGGCCCACCTGTACTTCAAGCGGGCCAAGAGCTCCGAGCTGCTCTTCGGTGACCCCACCTACCACCGCGAGCTCCTCGCCCAGCGCATCGGCATCTAGTCGAGGCGCAAGCAGATGTGACGAGAGGGGCCTTCGGGCCCCTCTCGTGCTTCTAGGGTCGGGACGTGACCGTTGTGTTCGTCGTGCTCGCTGTCGTCATCGTGTTCGCGATCGCGGCGGCGTTCGTGGGGTCGGAGGCCTTCCGGCTGGGCCATGAGGCGCCGGCGGCCATCTTCGACCTCGACGAGGCGGTGGCCGAGGTGGGCGACGCCCTCCCCGACGACGTGCAGGCGAGGGTGACCTACGACGAGGTCCGCCAGCTGATCCTCGCCACCCTCGACCACCTGCGCTCGAAGGGGCTCGGAGCGCTGCCGGGGGAGGACCTCCCGGCGCCCTCGCCGGACCGTGACGTCGTGGTCGCCGACGACGACGCCGTGGCCGTGGCCCTCGCGGCGGTGGAGTCGGCCGGGCTCGAGGTCGCCGACGAGGACGCCTTCGTCGTGATCTCGGCGCTCCTCGGGCACCTGTCCCGCATCGGGGCCCTGGGTCCCCGCGCCTGAGCCGAAAAATCCTCGAATCGCGCCACCGCGTCGCCGTCGTCCCATGGTTCACTGGTGCCACCAGAGAAGGGAGGTGGTCCAACACATGTCTGACTGTTGTTACGGGACCCTGGAGGTGGCTGGCGCCTAGTGCGCTCGCTGGACCACTGGCGAAACCAAGCCAAGCCACCACCGGAGCGGTGTTCGGGGAATGGTCCCTCCCGAGTGCCACGTGCGGATCCGCTCCGGGTCCATCTAGCGAACGTGAGTCGGGGGTCGTGTCGGTGCGCCGATGCGGCCCCCGCTCCGCGCCCCCGGGTAGGTTCGGAGCATGGAACGTCCGGTCCGGTTCGAACACTTCCGCTACGTGGGCGACAAGCGCTCGCAGGTCGTCTACGACCTCGACACCTGGACCGATGCCGAGGTGATCGACGAGCTGATGGCCGCCGAGACCTACCTCTGCTTCGGGCCTGACACCCTCGCCGAGGCCCGCAACCGCGGCTACCGCCTCGCCAAGGGCCACCCCGAACCCGCCGACGCGTAGCGAGCCCGTTGGAGCACAACTTCGCGTCGGGCGGCAACCTCCTGTCGGCCCACCTGGCCCGGCCGCCGGGGCGAGCCGACGTCACGAGCGTGCCGGCGGTCGTGCTGACCCACGGCTACCCGAGCGACGTCCAGTCCGCCGAGCAGGCGGCTGCCGCGCTGCCCGAATTGGCCGACCGGATGGCGGCCGAGATGGGCTGGCTGGCGCTCGCGCTCTCGTTTCGGGGGTGTGGTCGCTCCGAGGGCGACTTCTCGCTGGCCGGCTGGCTCCAGGACCTCTTGGCCGCGGTGGCCAATCTGCAGGCGATGGAGTCCGTGGCTGGGGTCTGGGTGGCCGGGTTCGGGACCGGTGGCGCGCTGGCGATCTGCGCCGCGGCCGACGATCCGGAGATCCGGGGCGTTGCCGCCCTCGGTGCTCCCGCCGACTTCGACGACTGGGCCTCCCACCCCCGCCGGCTGCTCGAGCACGCCCGCGAGGTCGGGATCATCCAGGACCCGTCGTTCCCTCCGTCGGTCGACGACTGGTCCCGGGAGCTGCGGGACCTGAGCGCCATCACCTACGCGCCCAAGCTGGCGCCCCGACCGCTCCTCGTCGTGCACGGCAGCGACGACGACCTGGTGCCGGTGTTCGACGCCCGTGTGATCGTCGACGCCCACGGTTCGGCCGAGCTGCGCATCATGCGCGGCGCCGGGCACCGCCTGCGCCACGATCCCCGTGCCGTGGCCGTGCTGCTCGGCTGGCTCGACCGCCAGGCCCTCGCCACCCGCCTGGCCTGACACCGCCCGTTCAGGTCGGCGCCGGTTCCCCTGCGGCCGGTGCCGTCGACCTCGGTCGACCGCGCCACGGGAGGCGTGCCTCGATCCAGGCCAGGATCCGATCGCTGGTCTGCGGCGACAGGAACGCGATGTACGACAGCAGGAGGGCGTGGGTGAAGAACCCGACGTCGAACATGAGGTCGATCCCGACGTGCAGGCCGATGCCCACGAGGAGGAGCCACGGTTTGGCCCGGCGGTTCCACACGAGGACGAGGAAGCAGGCCTCGAAGGCGAGGGTGCCCCACGTGAGCAGGTTGAGGAGGTCGTCCTGCTCGATGAACCAGCTGGGCGCCTCGAACCGCTGCACGTCGACGATCCGCAGAGCGCGCTGCACGGCGGTGCCGTCGTGCCAGGTGGTCCCCCGGGCCTTGGCCCAGGCCGAGAGCAGGTAGCCGAGGGCCAGGTTCATCTGGAGGAACCGCTGGGCCCACGGGGCGCGCAGCAAGGAGGGCGCGGGGCCGCCCCGCCGTCGCGCCAGCGCTGCGTCCACCGACAGGAGCAGGCCGCACGGTGCGAGGGCCACGGCGATGCCGACCTGGCGCAGCAGCAGGTCACCGGAGTTGAAGACCAGCGGCGAGGTCCGCTGCAGGGAGAGCATGCAGAGCGCCGCGACCGCCGTGCTCAGCCTCGTCTTCAAGCCGATCATCGAGGTGATGCCGGTGACGATGAGCAGCAGGCACGCGACCAGCGGGGCGTGCTTCCACTCCACGACGTCGAGGATGTTCCAGGAGCCCTCGGCCAGGTTGTCGGGGTAGCGCAGCTCGCCCTCGGTCATCCAGGGGTTCACGTCCGGGAGCAGCGTGGTGGCCCACGTGGCCGCCGCCGCCCCCCAGCCGATCCGGATCAAGGTCATCGCCGACGTGCTCTGGGGAGCGAAGAGGAAGCGCTCCCACGCCGAGCGGGCCTCGCCCTGCGGGGCGTCGGCCGCGGTGTCGGTCCCCAGCTCCGTGGAGGGCTCGCCGTTCACCGTTCCGCTCCGAGCTCGACGGTGAAGAACGTGTAGTCGTCGTAGGGCGGTTGCGGATCGTCGAGGGCGTTCTCCCGGAAGTAGCGGATCAGCTCGACCCGGACCACGGGCTTGTCCTCATCGTCGTACTGGCGGGCGATCCACCGGGCCGTCTGGTCCCAGATGTTGCTGTAGTCGTCCGACCGGACCCGCTCGAGCCACTTCCGCCAGCGGTAGTAGCGGAGGTTGCCGACGAACGCGTCGCCGTCGGGCATCGTCCAGCGGTCGGTCGATCCGTCGGCGAAGGTGACGAGCGCCTCGAGGTCGAGGCTGGTGGAGCGAGGGTCGGGCGCGAACACCCCCCACGCCTGTTCGATGCCCATGGCGTGGGTCAGTTGGTTGGACCGCTCGCTCACCGACCGCGACACCGAGGACGACGGGAGGTGGGTGCCGATCGTGGCGAGGAGGGCGAGGGCGATGGCCCCGCTGATCACGATCTGCCCGAGGCTCGACTGCTCCACCCGCTCGGCGAGGGAGCGGACCCGCTCCCCGTCCGCCGTGTCGCTGCTCACGCCCGCCGACGGTAGTGCGGGGTCAGGTCGCGGAATCGTCTTTCGTGTCGCTCGTGAGCAGGCCCTTGGGAACCCGGGGGGCCTTCGGCTTGGGCAGCGGGGCGTCGGGGTCGAGCTTGCCATCGAGCTTCTTGCGCTGCTTGAAGGCACGGACCTCGGCGAGGGCCTGGGCGGAGTCGATGTCGGCCACCGAGCGCTTGAGCTCGTCGGAGAACGGCAGGGCCGCTTCCTCCCAGCCGGGAGGGGCGACGTCGAAGCGCTTGGCGAGGAGGGCCAGGAAGATCTTGGCCTTCTCGACCCCGAAGCCCGGGAGGGCCTTCAGGCGGGCGAACAGCTCCGGCCCGGTGGCCGCTCCGCTCCACAGCGCGTCGGCTCGGCCGCCGTACTCGTCGACCAGGTGCTGGCACAGCTGCTGGGTCCGCTTGGCCATCGAGCCCGGGTAGCGGTGGAGGGCCGGTGGGCCCTTGAACATCGCCTCGAGCTCCTCGATCGGCATGGTGGCGATCCGAGCGGCGTCGAGGGTGCCGCCCAACCGCTGCCGGAGGACGCGGGGTGAGCCGAAGGCCCACTCCATGGGCACCTGCTGATCGAGCAGCATGCCGAGCAGCCGAGCAAGCGGATCGTCGACGAGCAGCTGATCAGCCTCGGGGTCCCCCGTGACGGGCAGGACGGGCTTCTTCTTGGGCGGCACGGGCGCCGAGCCTAGGAGGCCAGCCGGTCAGGCGAGGATGCGGGGGTCGGCGCTCTCGGTGTCGAGCCCGTAGCGAGCGATGGCGTCGTCGACGACCTTGGGCTCGATGGTGCCGGCCTCGGCCAGCTCGGCGAGCACGGCCACCACCACGTGGGCGGCGTCGATCTCGAAGTACCGCCGGAGGGCCTCGCGGGTGTCGCTGCGTCCGAACCCGTCGGTGCCGAGGGGGAGGAACGACCGGCCCTCCGGTACCCATCGCGCGATCTGGTCGGGGATGGCCTTCATGAAGTCGGTGACCGCCACGATCGGGCCCTCGCCGGCGAGCAGCTCGGTGACACGGGGCACCTGCGGGGTGGCGCTCGGGTGGAGGCGGTTCCAGCGTTCGGTGGAGAGGGCCTGTTCCCGGAGCCGCTTGTAGCTGGTGGCCGAGTGCAGCTCGGCGCCGACGCCGTAGTGCTCGGCCAGCTCGGACTGCGCCTCGCGGGCGGCCAGGTTGGCCGACCCCGAGAAGAGGATGGTGGCCGGGATCGACGCTCCATCGGGTGCTGCCGCCCACCGGTAGAGGCCCTCGACGACGCCGTCGGCGGCGCCCTCGGGCATCGGGGGCATGATCTGGTTCTCGTTGTAGAGGGTCAGGTAGTAGACGACGTCTTCGTCCTGGCCCCACATCCGCTGCAGCCCGTCGCGCACGATGGTGGCGACCTCGTAGGCGAAGGCTGGGTCGTAGGCCTCGACGGCGGGGTTGACCGACGCCAGGAGGAGGCTGTGGCCGTCCTGGTGTTGCAGGCCCTCGCCGAGGAGCGTGGTGCGCCCTGCGGTGGCGCCGAGGAGGAACCCGCGGGTGCGGGCGTCGGTGGCCTGCCAGATCAGGTCGCCGACCCGCTGGAAGCCGAACATCGAATAGAAGGTGAAGAACGGGGCCATCGGCACGCCGTGGGTGGCGTAGCTGGTGCCGGCGGCGATGAAGCTGGCCAGCGAGCCGGCTTCGGTGATGCCCTCCTCGAGGATCTGGCCCGACTGGCTCTCCTTGTAGGAGAGGAGGAGGTCGTGGTCGACGGGCTCGTAGCGCTGGCCCTGCGAGGCGTAGATGGCGAACTCCTTGAAGAGGGAGTCCATGCCGAAGGTGCGGGCCTCGTCGGGGACGATCGGCACGACGCGGGAACCGAACTTCGGGTCGCGGCACAGGTTGCGCAGCAGTCGGGTGAAGGCCGTGGTGGTGGACGCGGCCTGCTTGCCCGACCCGCCGAGCACCTCGGTGTAGGCGTCGTCGGAGGGCAGCTCGATGGCCCGACGGACCGCAACGCTCCTGCGGGGGAGCGACCCGTCGAGGGCCTGGCGCCGCTGCAGCATGTACTGCTTGGCCTCGGCGTCGTCGGGCAGGGTGATGTACGGCGGCTCGCGGTCGTCGGCCAATGCCTCCTCGGGCACCTCCTCCTCCAGGTGGAGGCGGGTGCGCAGCGTGCGCAGCTGCTCGACGGTCATCTTCTTGATCTGGTGGGTGGCGTTGCGACCCTCCACGTCGGGGCCGAGCGTCCAGCCCTTCACCGTCTTGGCGAGGATGACGGTGGGGGCACCTTCCTGCTCGGTGGCCGCCTTGTACGCCGCATAGAGCTTCCGGTAGTCGTGCCCGCCACGGGGCAGGTTGCGGATGTCCTCGTCGCTCAGGTGCTCGACGAGCTTCGACAGGCGGGGGTCGGGCCCGAAGAAGTGCTCCCGGGCGTAGGAGCCGGACTCCACCGCGTAGCGCTGGAACTCCCCGTCGACGGTCTCGTTCATCTTGTTGAGGAGCACGCCGTCACGGTCACGGAGCAGGAGCTCGTCCCACTTGCTGCCCCACACCACCTTGATGACGTTCCAACCGGCGCCGCGGAAGACAGCCTCGAGCTCCTTGATGTTCTTGCCGTTGCCGCGCACCGGGCCGTCGAGGCGCTGGAGGTTGCAGTTGACGACCCAGATCAGGTTGTCGAGGCCCTCCCGAGCAGCGAGGGAGATCGAGCCGAGGGTCTCGGGCTCGTCGCACTCGCCGTCGCCGAGGAACGCCCACACCCTCGAGCGCGAGGTGTCCTCGAGCTTGCGGTTGTGCAGGTACTTGTTGAACCGGGCCTGGTAGATCGAGCACAGCGGCCCGAGGCCCATCGACACCGTGGGGAACTCCCAGAAGTCCGGCATGAGCCGGGGGTGGGGGTAGGACGACAGCCCGCCGCCACCGACCTCGCGGCGGAAGTGGTCGAGCTGGGATTCGGTGAGCCGGCCCTCGAGGAAGGCCCGGGCGTAGATGCCGGGCGCGGCGTGGCCCTGGAAGTAGACGTGGTCGCCGGCTTCGCCGTCGTCCTTGCCCCGGAAGAAGTGGTTGAACCCCACCTCGTAGAGCGCCGCCGACGACGCGAACGTGGCCAGGTGGCCGCCGATCCCGTCGGCGGCCTTGTTGGCCTTCACCACCATCACCGCGGCGTTCCAGCGGATGAAGGCGCGGATCCGGCGCTCGAGGTCCTCGTTGCCGGGGAAGAAGGGCTCCTCCTCCGGCGGGATGGTGTTGACGTAGGGGGTGGACACCGTGGCCGGCACGCCGACCTGCAGCTCCCGGGCCCGCTCGAGGAGCTTGGAGAGGAGGAAGCGGGCTCGTGTCTTGCCTTGGGCGTCGACCACCGAGTCGAGCGAGTCGAGCCACTCTCGGGTCTCGCCGGGGTCGATGTCGGGGAGCTGGTGCACGAACCCGTCGATCATCATGCGTCCATTGTCTCGCCTTCTCCCCCCAAACGCGCCACGATCGGTACGTGCCCTCCGATCCCGCTGACCCAACCATCTGTTACACCGACGGCGCGTGCCTCGGGAACCCCGGTCCCGGCGGGTGGGCATGGGCCATCGAGGGGGGCGGTTTCGCGTCGGGCGCCTCGCCGGCGACCACCAACCAGCGCATGGAGATCACCGCGGCCTTCGAAGCGGTGCAAGCCATCCCCGGCCCGCTGCACATCATCAGCGACTCGACCTACGTCGTGAACTGCTTCCGCGACAAGTGGCACGCCGGCTGGATCCGCCGGGGTTGGACCAACTCGGCCAAGAAGCCGGTGGCCAACCGCGACCTCTGGGAACCGTTCATCGAGCTCGTGCTCGCACGCGGTGACGTCACCTTCGGCTGGGTGAAGGGTCATTCCGGGCACCCGATGAACGACCTCGTGGACCAGCTCGCGGTGGCCGCCGCGACGACCCAACAGGGTCAACGGAGCGATCCGAGCGTCGGTTCGACAACTTGACCGCGCAGTCAATAGCGTCGCCGGCATGGATCTGAACGGCATCTCAGCGATCGTCACCGGTGGAGCTTCTGGCCTGGGGGAGGCCACGGCACGGCAGCTCGCGGGCCGCGGCGCCAAGGTCGTGATCGTCGACATGAACCCGGAGAAGGGTGAGGCGGTCGCCAAGGAGATCGGCGGGGTGTTCGCCCAGGCCGACGTCGCCAACCCCGAGCAGGTGATCGCCGCCGTCGAGGCGGCCAAGGAGATGGGCCCGCTCCGTGCGCTCGTCACCGCCGCCGGCATCGGTTGGCCCAGCCGCACCATCGGCAAGGACGGCCAGTACGAGTCGGCCCACGACCTCGACATCTACCGCAAGGTCCTCGAGGTGAACCTCGTCGGCACCTTCAACTGCATCCGCCTGGCCGCCACGGCGATGAGCCAGACCGAGGCGCTGAACGAGGACGGCGAGCGGGGTGCCATCGTCACCGTCACCTCCGTGGCGGCCTTCGACGGGCAGATCGGCCAGGCCGCCTACTCGTCGTCCAAGGGCGGCGTCGTCGGCATGACCCTCCCGGTCGCCCGCGACCTCTCGGCGGTGGGCGTGCGGGTCAACTGCATCGCCCCCGGCCTCATCGACACGCCGATCTACGGGCAGGGCGACGCGTCGGAGGCCTTCAAGGAGAAGCTGAAGCGCGACGTGCTCTTCCCGCACCGCCTCGGCACCGCCGACGAGTTCGCCACGATGGCCATCGAGCTGCTGAGCAACAGCTACATGAACGCCGAGGTCATCCGGGTGGATGGCGGCGTTCGCATGCAGCCGAAGTGAGCTGAGCTACCGCGCCTCCACGAGGTCGCGGAGGGCGCTCTCGAGCGTCGGGTGCCGGAACTGGTATCCGGCCTCGAGCAGCGCCGACGGCAGGACCCGCTGGCTGGCGAAGAGCAGCAGCTCGGCGAGCTCCCCGCCGAGCAGGAGCTTCGGCCCGAACTTCGGCACCGGCAACAACGTGGGACGGTGCACGACCGAACCGAGCACCTTGGTGAACTCGCGGTTGGTCACCGGGTTGGGCGCGGTGAGGTTCACGGGACCGCGCACGGGGTGCTCGAGGAGGAAGCGGATGGCCGCCACTTCGTCGGCCAGCGCCACCCAGCTCATCCACTGGGTACCCGGACCGAGCCGGCCGCCCACGCCGAGCTTGAAGAGCGGCAGCATCTTGCCGAGCGCGCCACCGGCCCCGAGCACGATGCCGGTGCGGATGTGGGCGACCCGGATGCCGGCCTCCTCGGCCGCTGCGGTGGCCGCCTCCCACGTGGTGCAGATCTCGGCGAGGTAGTCGTCGCCGGGGCCGCTGGCCTCGGTGAGCTCCTCGTCGCCGCGATCGCCGTAGAACCCGATGGCCGAGCCCGACACGAGCACGGGCGGCTTCTCCGACAGTGAGGCGAGGGCTCCGGCCAGGAGGGTGGTGCCGGCCCGGCGGCTCTCGAGGATCGCCGCCTTCCGAGCCGGGGTCCACCGCTTGTCGGCGATCCCCTCACCGGCCAGGTGCACGATGCCGTCGAGGCCCTCGAGGGCGGTGGCGTCGAGCTCGCCCGCGGCGGGATCCCAGCGGACCGTGCCCGGAGCCCCGGCCGATCGTGAGACCGGGAGCACCGTGTGGCCGTCGGCCTCGAGGCTCCGCTGGAGGTGGGAACCGATGAAGCCACTGGCTCCCGTGATGGCGATGCGCACGTCCGAGGTCCTCTCCGTCGGTGAGGGTTACGGTACCGACCCGTACCGCAGATGATCCTCGGGAGGACCGATGTTCAACGAGTTCAAGAAGTTCCTGATGCGAGGGAACGTCGTCGACCTGGCCGTGGCGGTGGTCGTCGGCGCTGCGTTCGGCGCCGTGGTCACGTCGATGGTCGAGGACATCATCAACCCGATCATCGGATTGGTCGGCGGTCAGGACTTCGCCGACCTCGGCATCACCCTCAAGGACGCCGAGGGCGCCGACCCTGCAGTCGTCCTCGGCTACGGCGCCGTGCTCTCCGCGATCATCAACTTCGTGCTGGTGGCCGGGGCGGTGTTCTTCCTCATCGTGAAGCCCCTCAACGCCATCGCCGAGCGCCGCAAGCGGGGTCAGGCACCCGAGGAGGACACGCCCGCCCCCAGTGACGAGGCGCTCCTGCTCAGCGAGATCCGCGACCTGCTGGCCTCGCAGGCGGCCCCGGCGAGGGCCACGCGGTCGACCAAGAAGAGCTAGCGCGGGCGGCTACTCGTAGAGCTGCTGGGCGAGGTAGTGGGCCTCGCCCAGCTGCTCGATGAGCCCGAGCTGCGTCTCGAGCCAGTCGGCGTGCTCCTCCTCGTCGACGAGGATCCCCTCGAGCAATTCACGGGTGCCGTTGTCGCCGGCCGCGACCGCAGCCGCGATGGCGGCGTTGAGGCGGGGGATGGCTTCCTTCTCGAGCTCGAGGTCGAGCCGAAGCTGCTCGGCCGGCGTCTCGCCGACGCGCACCGGTGAGAGCCGCTGCATGTTGGGGGTGCCGTCGAAGTAGAGGATGCGCTCCATCACCTTCTCGGCGTGCTTCATCTCGTCGATCGACTCGTCGCGGCTCTCGTGGGCCAGCCGGTCGTAGCCCCAGTTGGCCTGCATCTTGGCGTGGATGAAGTACTGGTTGATCGCCGTGAGCTCACCCGTGAGGACGTCGTTCAGCAGCTCGATGATCTCAGCGTTGCCCTGCACGGGTGCACCTCCGTCCGGTGCCCGGTCTCGGGTGGGAGCGCCGGCGGTCAGTCGACGAGCGACGTCACGCTGACGGGCTGCTCGGCCAGACCGAGCGAGGCGAGCAGCGCTGCGATCGTAGGCCGACAACCACCGCAGCGTGATCCAGCCCCGCACCGTTGCGCGACCTGCTCGCAGTCGACCGCGCCGTCGAGGACCTCCTCGAGGATGCGGCGGTCGTTCACGACCTCGCAGTGACAGACGAGCACACGGAAAGTATGCCGGGGTCCTGACCCATTCTGTCAAGTACCCCGAACATCCTTCTCGGGCACCGGCCCGGCCCACGTTGCTGCGGACGGGGCAGGCGGCCCTAGGATCCCGCCGTCACACATCCCGCGGTCACACACCCGTCGGGGGAGGAGCGCACGTGCACGTCGTGGTGGTCGGGTGCGGCAGGGTCGGATCCGGGCTTGCCAGCATCCTCGAGGACAGCGGCCACACGGTCGCCGTCATCGATCAGAACTCGAAGGCCTTCCGGCGTCTCCCGGAAGGCTTCTCCGGCACGCTCGTCAACGGCGTCGGTTTCGACCGGGACCGCCTCCGGGAGGCCGGGATCGAAGAGGCCAGCGCGCTGGCGGCGGTGACCAGTGGCGACAACTCGAACATCATGGTGGCCCGCACCGCCCGGGAGGTGTTCGGCGTGGAACGGGTGGTGGCCCGCATCTACGACCCCCGCCGGGCCGCGATCTACGAGCGCCTCGGCATCCCCACCATCGCCACCGTGCAGTGGACGGTGGACCGAGTGCTGCGCCGGGTGCTGCCCGACAGCCCGGCCGTGGAGTGGACCGATCCGTCGGCCAAGGTGGCCCTCGTGGAACGAGCCGTGGGCAGTTCGTGGGCCGGCCGCCGCTTGAGCGAGCTCGACGTGCCCGGCCTGGCCCGGGTGGTCAGCCTCTCCCGCCTCGGTGTCGGCCAGGTGCCCTCCGCCGATCTCGTCACCCAGGAGGGCGACGTGGTGTACCTCGCGGTCGGCGCCGCGCAGATCGCCGAGCTCGACGCCCACCTCGCCGGCGGCAGCGGAGGTCACCGATGAAGGTCGTCATCGCCGGCGGCGGCAACGTCGGCACGTTCATCGCCGACGAGCTGCAGAAGGCCGGCCACGAGGTGATCATCATCGAGGTCGAGCCGGAACGGGTGGCCAAGGCACAGGCCACCGGCGAACCGGCCGGGGTCCGTTGGGTGGTCGCGGACTGCTGCGAGGTCGACAACCTCCGGAAGGTTCCGCTCGACGACGTCGACGTGCTGGCTGCGGTCACCGGTGACGACAAGGACAACCTCGTGGTCTCGCTGCTGGCCAAGCAGGAGTTCGCGGTGCCCCGGGTGATCGCCCGGGTGAACAACCCGAAGAACCACTGGATGTTCAACGAGAACTGGGGGGTCGACGTCGCGGTGTCGACGCCGCACCTGCTCACCTCGCTCGTGGAGGAGGCGGTGTCGGTCGGCACCCTCGTGCGCCTGCTCAGCTTCGAGAAGGGCCGGGCCAGCCTCATCGAGGTCACCCTCGCCGACGACGCCGGCGCCGCCAACCGCGACATCGTGAGCCTCGACTTCCCCCGCGACTCCACCATCGTGGCCGTGCTCCGCGCCGAGCGTGTGATCTTCCCGCGGGGCGACACCGTGCTCCTCCCGGGCGACGAGGTGCTGGTGCTCGTGACCCCCGACAGCGAGGGCCCGGTGCAGGCCATCCTCACCGGCCGATGAGGTCGGAGCAGTGAGTACCCGCCGGTTGATCCTCGCGGCGCTGCTCTGCGGGCTGGCCATCCTGCTCGCGGCGGCGCTGCAGTTCGTGCTGATCGCTCGCGGCTGAGCCCCGGCGGCACGGCCGCCGCCAGCAAGATTTCCGACAGAACCTCCTCATATTGCGGAAAGCCGGTCCGGGGTACCGTCCACTCGTGCTCAGCGGCCTCTTCGACGGCTACGACCCAGGTGACTTCTTCGACGAGGCCGTCGACGACACCTTCCACGCGCGCCCCCACTACGAAGCGCTGATCCGTCGGCTCGAGGGCCTCACGTCGAACGACCTCGCGGAACGGGAACGGGTGCGCGACGCCGCCTTCCGCCAGGCCGGCATCACCTTCACCGTGTACGGCGAGGGCGAGGGCATCGAGCGGACCTTCCCGATGGACCTCGTGCCGCGGATCATCCCCGGTGACGAGTGGAGCCACATCGAGGAGGGGCTCGTCCAGCGGGTCACCGCCCTCAACCGGTTCCTCGACGACCTCTACGTGGGCGACCGGGCCGCCATCCACGACGGGATCGTCCCGCGCTGGCTGATCACCAGCAGCGAGGGATTCCAGCGCCAGGCCTTCGGAGTGCAGGTGCCCCACGGTGCCCGGTGCCTGGTGGCGGGCATCGACCTGATCCGCGACGCCGAGGGCACCTACCGGGTGCTCGAGGACAACCTCCGCAACCCGAGCGGGGTGTCCTACGTGCTCGAGAACCGGGCCGCCATGACCCGGGTGCTGCCCGGCGTGTTCGACGACCACCTCGTCCGGCCCGTCGACCACTACGGCCCGTCGCTGTTGAACGCCCTTCGCCGCGTGAGCCCCCCGGGCGCCGACCTCGATCCCACCGTGGTCGTCCTCACCCCGGGCGTGTTCAACGCCACCTACTTCGAACACGCCTTCCTTGCCCGCCAGATGGGCGTGGAGCTCGTCGAGGGCCGCGACCTCGTGGTCGACGACCACGTCGTGTCGATGCGCACCACCCACGGCCTGAAGCGGGTCGACGTGATCTACCGCCGCATCGACGACGCCTTCCTCGACCCGGTGGTGTTCCGCCAGGACTCGATCCTCGGCATCCCCGGGATCATGAGCGCGGCGCGGGCCGGCAACGTCACCATCGCCAACGCGGTGGGCAACGGGGTGGCCGACGACAAGGCGGTCTACGCCTACGTCCCCGACCTGATCCGTTACTACCTGGGCGCGGAGCCGATCCTGCCGAACGTCGAGACCTACCTGCTCTGGGACGACGACCAGCGGGCCCACGTGATCGAGCGCATGGACGAGCTGGTCGTGAAGCCGGTCGCCGAGTCGGGCGGCTACGGCATGCTCATCGGGCCGTCGGCCACCGATGCCGAGGTGGAGGCCATGCGCAAGCGGGTGGAGGCCGATCCGCGGAACTACATCGCGCAGGAGGTGGTGTCGCTGTCACGCCACCCCACCCTCGTCGACGACCACCTCGAGGGCCGCCACATCGACTTGCGGCCCTTCGTGCTGAGCGGTGACCGGATCGAGGTGATGCCCGGCGGGCTCACCCGCGTGGCGCTGCGCAAGGGCAGCCTGGTGGTGAACTCGAGCCAGGGCGGCGGCAGCAAGGACACCTGGGTGCTGGCCGAGCCCGACCCCGTTCGCCGGGAGCGGAGCGCCTGATGCTGGCTCGCCACGCCGAGTCGCTGTTCTGGGCCGGGCGCCAGATCGAGCGGGCCGAATCGACGGCCCGCATGATCGACGTCACGTACCACGGTCTGCTCGAGGCCATGCCGTGGCAGGCCGAGCGCAGCTGGATGGACCTGCTCAAGGTGCTCCGGCTCGATCGGAAGTTCGCCGAGCTCGAGAAGGGCGTCCGGGCCTCCACGGTGTCGGAGTTCCTCGTGTTCGACCGCGCCAACCCCGGCGCCATCGTCTCGTCGGTCGGGCAGGCCCGCGACAACGCCCGCGCCGCGCGGGAGCTGGTGTCCACGGAGCTCTGGGAGGCCATCAACACCTTCCACCTCGAGCTGCGGTCGAGGAACCTCCGGGCCGACGTCGAAGCTCGTCCCCACGAGCTCTACGGGTTCGTGAAGCGGAGCTGCCAGATGGTCGCCGGGGTGGCCGGCGAGACGATGCCCCGCGACGACGGGTACCGCTTCCTCCTCCTCGGCTGGATGCTCGAGCGGGCCGAGATGACGTGTCGCCTCCTCGACGTGCGCTACAGCCAGCTCGTGACGGCCGGTGCCACGGGCGGGTTCCACCACTGGCTCCAGACGCTGAAGTCGGCGTCGGGCTCCGAGGCCTTCCGGCGTCGCTACCGGGCGTCGATGGACCCCGCCGACGTCGTGGAGTTCCTCCTCATGTCGCGCACCTTCCCCCGCTCGGTGCTCTTCTGCCTGCGGTCGGCCGAGACCTACCTGGCCCGGCTCGAGGCGGGGAGCCAGTCGCTGGCCCGCCCCCAGCGCCTCCTCGGGCGCACCCGTTCGGACCTCGAGTTCCTCGACACCCGGGAGCTGCTCGACGGCGACCTGCACGTGTTCCTCGACCACCTGCTCGACGGCGTGCGCCAGGTGGCCGAGGGCGTAGCCCTCCAGTACTTCCGCAACGCCGAGGAGCACGACCTCCACGCCCTCGGCACCTACAGCCCCGCCGCCGAGGTCGGCTGACGATGACGAGCGCCCGCTACGACGTCGTCTACCGAACGAACATCGCCTACGACGACGTGGTCCGGTCGTCGCAGAACGAGCTGCGGGCCTGTCCGATGTCGGACGAGTTCCAGCAGCTGGTGGCCTACCGCGTCGTCACCTACCCCAGCGCTCGCGTGCTGTCGTACCAGGACTACTTCGGCACGCGGGTCGACGCCTTCGGGCTCCGGGAGCCCCACGTGGCGCTGGAGATCACCGCCGAGGCGTCGGTGGAGACCCAGGCCCGACCGCTGGTCACCGTGTCCCCGCGGCTGGCCGAGCTGAGGGCACCGGCCTTCAAGGACCTCCACGCCGAGTACTTGAGCCCGTCGGCCCACACGGCATGGGACGACGGCCTGGCCACCGCGGCCGAGCGCATCCGGGCCGTCACCGGCGACGACGTCGTCGGCGTGGTGCTGGCGCTGCACCGCTTCGTCCACACGTCGCTCCGCTACACGCCGGGCGCCACCTACATCGGCGTCGACGTCAACGAGGTGCTGGCCAAGGCGCAGGGCGTCTGCCAGGACTACGCCCACCTGGCCGTGGCCATGTGCCGCAGCGTCGGGATCCCGGCCCGTTACGTGTCGGGCTACTTCTTCGCCGGGTCCGACGCCACCGGTGTGGACGTGCAGGGCGACGAGGTCCAGGTCCAGACCCACGCGTGGTTCGAAGCCGCCATCCCGGACTGGGGGTGGTTGGCCCTCGATCCGACCAACGCCCAGCAGGTGGGCCCGCGGCACATCACCATCGGCCACGGTCGCGACTACGACGACGTGCCCCCGGTGCGGGGCGTGTACTCGGGCGCCGGCCGCCCGATGACCGATGCCGTGGTGGAGATGCGGCGCCATGCACCGCACTCCCTGCAGTCCCGGCTGCTCCAGCAGGTGCAGCACCAGCAACAGCAACAGCAGCAGTAGGTCCACGTCGCACGTCCGCGAAGTGACCGCGCGGTAGCCGAGGGGCCCTGTGGGCCGGTTCTGGAGGCCTCCCGACCCCGGTAGGCTCCGAGTGCAACTCGATGCCTCTCGCAACCCCCCGGAGGTGGTTCCCACGGCCGAGCACTTCGACGTCGTCGTCATCGGCGGCGGCCCTGGTGGCTACGCCACGGCGCTCTACGGCGCATCGGCGGGCCTCAACGTCGCCATGATCGAGCACCACAAGCTCGGTGGCACGTGCCTCAACGTGGGCTGCATCCCGGCCAAGGAGCTCCTCGAGACCGCGGCGGCCTACCTCCACGCCTCCGAGGCCAAGGACTACGGGGTGTCGGTGGGGGAGCCCACCATCGACTGGAGCGTGTCGCTCGGCCGCAAGGACACCATCGTCACGGGGCTCGTCTCCGGGCTGGCGTCGTTGCTCAAGGGTCGCAAGGTCACGGTCTACGACGGCCGTGGCCGGCTGCACGCCGGGCGCACCGTGTCGGTGAGCGGCGGGTCCTCCGGCGACGTCGAGCTCACCGGGGACGCCGTCGTGCTGGCTCCCGGTTCCCTGCCTCGCACGCTCCCCGGCTTCGACGTCGACGGCAAGGTCGTGATGACGTCCGACGAGTTCCTGTCGCTGCCCGAGCTCCCGAAGCGGGCCGCCATCATCGGCGGCGGGGTGGTCGGCTGCGAGTTCGCCTCGCTGCTGAGCGACCTGGGCACCGAGGTCACGATCCTCGAGGCCCTGCCGAAGATCCTCCCCGGCCTCGACAAGGACCTCACCTCGGTCATCGAGAAGTCGTTCAAGAAGCGGGGCATCACCGTCCGCACCGGCGTGCAGGTCGAGGGCCACACGCCCGGCGACGGTGGCACGAGCGTGCAGGTCGCCGGCGAGTCCCTCGACGTCGACCTCGTGGTGGTCTCGGTCGGGCGCCGTCCCAACACCGACGACCTCGGCCTCGACGGCACCGGGGTGAAGCTCACCGATCGCGGATTCATCGAGGTCGACGAGCACTGCCGCACCGGCGAGCCCGCGGTGTGGGCGGTCGGCGACGCCATCGCCACGCCGGCCCTCGCCCACATCGCCTTCATCGAGGGCGTGCACGCGGTGCAGGACATCCTCGGCGAGGACCCGGCGCCGGTCGACTACGCCAAGGTGCCCTGGTGCGTCTACACCCGACCCGAGGCGGCCTTCACCGGCCTGTCGGAGGAGGCAGCCAAGGAGGCCGGCCTGCAGGTGATCACGCAGAAGAGCCGGTTCAACCACAACGGCCGGGCCATGATCGTCAACCAGGCCGAGGGGATGGTGAAGGTGATCGCCGAGAAGGACGCCGACGGCAACGCCGGACGCATCCTCGGGGTCCACATGGTCGGGCCCTGGGTCACCGAACAGCTCGGGCAGGGCTACCTGGCCGTGAACTGGGAAGCCACGGTGGCCGACATGGCGGACCTGATCCAACCCCACCCCACGATGACCGAGGTGCTCGGCGAGGCGATGATCGCCATCACCGGGCGTCCCCTGCACGGTTAGCAACGAGGAGCCGATGGCCGACATCACGATGCCCCAACTGGGTGAGACCGTCACCGAGGGCACGATCACGAAGTGGTTCAAGGCGGTGGGCGACACCGTCGCCGAGGACGAGCCGCTGTTCGAGGTGTCCACCGACAAGGTCGACTCCGAAGTGCCCTCACCGACGAGCGGCACCCTCACCGAGATCAAGGTCCCGGAGGGCGACACCGTCGACGTCGGCACCGTGCTCGCGGTGATCGGCGACGGCGCAGCTGCGCCGGCTCCGGCCGCCGACGCACCTGCGGCCGAGGCGCCCGCCCCTGAGGGGGCACCGCCCGACGCCCCGGCCGCCACGCC
>JALYWQ010000153.1 GCA_030852625.1 Actinomycetota bacterium | reverse complement strand
CCGACGAACACCTGCTGGAAGCGGCGCTCGAGTGCGGCGTCGCTCTCGATGTGCTTGCGGTACTCGTCGAGGGTGGTGGCGCCGATCATGCGGAGCTGGCCCCGGGCCAGCATCGGCTTCAGCATCTGCCCGGCGTCCATCGCCGAGTCGCCCCCCGCTCCGGCACCGACGACGGTGTGGAGCTCGTCGATGAACGTGATGACCTCGCCCTCGGCGTCGGTGATCTCCTTGAGGACGGCCTTCAGCCGCTCTTCGAACTCGCCGCGGTACTTGGCCCCGGCCACCATCGAGCCGAGGTCGAGGCTGATCAACCGCTTGTGCTTGAGGCTCTCGGGGACGTCGCCTTCGGCGATGCGCCGGGCCAGCCCTTCCACGATGGCGGTCTTGCCCACGCCGGGCTCACCGATGAGCACCGGGTTGTTCTTGGTGCGGCGGGACAGCACCTGCACCACCCGGCGGATCTCCTCGTCGCGGCCGATCACCGGGTCGATGCGTCCCTGCCGGGCCAGCTCGGTGAGGTCCTGGCCGTACTTCTCGAGGGCCTGATACTGCTCCTCGGGGTTCTGCGACGTGACGCGGTGGCTCCCCCGCACCTCCTGCATGGCGGCGAGGAGGGCCTCCCGCTCGACGCCGAGGCGCTCGGCGAGAGTGAGCAGCAGGTGCTCCGTGGAGAGGTACTCGTCGTGGAGCTCGACGCGCACCTCGTCGGCGGCGGCGAGCGTGGCCGACAGCTCGCGGGACATCCGGGCCTCGCTGCCGTAGGCCTTCGGGAGCTTGGCCAGGGCCTCCTCGGCGTCGTTGCGCACGCTGAGGGCCGGCCGACCGACCCGCTGCAGGATCGGCAGCACGATGCTGCCCTCCTGGCCCACGAGGGCGGCCAGCAGGTGGTCGGGGGTGACCTCGGGATTGGAGGCGCTCGTGGCCAGCTCGACGGCTCGGCTGATCGCCTCCTGGGTCTTCTGCGTCCAGCGGTTCGGATCCAGCGCCATGGCGCCAGGCTACCGACCGCTGAGGAAACTTGACAACGCCAGTATCAACTTTCGGCGCTCAGGACCTCGTGATCGCTGCTTCGAGGATCGTGGCCAGGTCCTGGAGGATGCGGGCCGAGCCCACCGCAGGGTCGGCAGCGGCCCCGACGAGCACGGCGAAGGTGCCCCCGCCGGTGGCCGCCACGGTGGCCACGCCCCGGACCAGGCAGCCGTAGCCGGCGTCGGCGTCCGTGAACTCCAGCTCCTGCAGCGTGCCCTCGTCGCACATCAGGGCGGCCTGGTCGATGGCGTGCTGGGGCTCGACGTCGGCTTCGAGGTCGGCGTAGGTGAGCGTGATGGCGGCCGCCCCCTCGGTGGACGTGTAGACGCAACCGCTGCCCTGCTCCTCCTGGCGGTCGAACTCCACGCCCGTCACGGCACTCAGGTCGGCCGGGTCGATGAGGCCGCAACCTTCCCCGCTCGCGGCCGGCTCGTCGGTGGTCGCCGCGGTGGCGGGGCCGTCATCGTCGCCGCTGCAGGCGGCGGCCAGGCCGACCACGGCGAGCAGGGCCAGCACGGCACGCATCGGACGAGCGGTTCGCATCGAGGGAGTATCGCACTCCCCCCGATCCGGGGGCATCGAGCCCATGCAGAGACGGCGGTCGGGATTGCTGCCGCAGAGTTGCCAATGGGTGACTCAACTTCTATCGTGGCCACCAACACAGGTTTGCCCCCCCAACCCAGCCATCCGCAGTGGAGGACTCCCATGCCCAAGGCAGTCGGCATCGATCTCGGCACCACCAACTCCGTCGTCTCGGTCCTCGAGGCCGGTGATCCGGTGGTCATCCCCAACAGCGAGGGCTCCCGCACCACGCCCTCCGTCGTCGCCTTCTCGAAGGGCGGCGAGGTGCTCGTCGGCGAGGTGGCCAAGCGCCAGGCCGTCACCAACTCCGAGCGCACCATCCGCTCCGTGAAGCGCCACATGGGCACCACGTGGAACACCGAGATCGACGGCAAGAAGTACACCGCCCAGGAGATCTCGGCCCGCACGCTCATGAAGCTCAAGCGCGACGCCGAGGCCTACCTCGGCGACACCGTCACCCAGGCCGTGATCACCGTCCCGGCCTACTTCGACGACGCCCAGCGCACCGCCACCAAGGAAGCGGGCCAGATCGCCGGGCTCGAAGTGCTCCGCATCATCAACGAGCCCACCGCGGCGGCCCTCGCCTACGGCCTCGACAAGGGCTCGGCCGACGAGACCGTGCTCGTGTTCGACCTCGGCGGCGGCACCTTCGACGTGTCGATCCTCGAGATCGGCGACGGCGTGTTCGAGGTGAAGAGCACCCACGGCGACACCAACCTCGGTGGTGACGACTGGGACGACGCCATCATCAAGTGGCTCGAGGAGCAGTTCAAGAGCGCCCACGGCATCGACCTCAGCAAGGACAACATGGCCGTGCAGCGCCTCAAGGAGGCTGCCGAGAAGGCCAAGATCGAGCTGTCCCAGGTGCAGCAGACGCAGATCAACCTGCCGTTCATCACCGCCACGCCCGACGGCCCGCTCCACCTCGACGAACAGCTCACCCGGGCCAAGTTCCAGGACCTCACCTCGGGGCTCCTCGAGCGCTGCCGGGTGCCGTTCGAGCAGGCCATCAAGGACGCCGGCCTCACCAAGGACCAGATCGACCACGTGATCCTGGTCGGCGGCTCCACCCGCATGCCGGCTGTCGCCGAGCTGGTGCAGAGCATCGCCGGCAAGGAGGCCAACAAGAGCGTCAACCCCGACGAGGTCGTGGCCATCGGCGCCGCCGTGCAGGCCGGCGTGCTCAAGGGCGAGGTCAAGGACGTCCTCCTCCTCGACGTCACCCCGCTGTCCCTCGGCATCGAGACCAAGGGCGGCGTGATGACCAAGCTCATCGAGCGCAACACCACCATCCCCACCCGCCGCACCGAGGTGTTCAGCACCGCCGAGGACATGCAGCCCTCCGTGGAGATCCACGTGCTCCAGGGCGAACGGGAGATGGCCCAGTTCAACAAGACCCTCGGCAAGTTCCAGCTCGTCGACCTGCCGCCCGCCCCCCGTGGTGTGCCGCAGATCGAGGTCACCTTCGACATCGACGCCAACGGCATCGTCCACGTGTCGGCGAAGGACCGGGCCACGAGCAAGGAGCAGTCGATGACCATCACCGGTCAGTCGAGCCTCGACAAGGACGCCATCGACCAGATGGTGCGGGACGCCGAGGCCCACGCCGAGGAGGACCGGAAGCGCCGCGAGGAGGCCGAGGTCCGGAACAACGGCGACACGCTCGTGTACCAGACCGAGAAGCTGCTCCGGGAGCAGGGCGACAAGATCGAGGGCGACGAGAAGACCCAGGTCGAGGAGCACCTCGCCACCCTGAAGACGGCGCTGGCGGGCACCGATGTCGACGCCATCAAGACCGCCACCGAGGCGTTGATGACCTCGTCGCAGGGCTTCACGCAGCGGCTCTACGACGCGGCCGCCGCCGCCGACCGCGAGGCCGGCGGCGGTCAGGCCGGGGATCCGTCGCAGCCCTCCGACGACGACATCGTCGACGCTGAAGTGGTTGACGAGGGTGACGCGTCGTGAGCGACGTCCAACCGACCGAGCCCGAGGGCGGTGGGTCCGACCAGGAGGTCGAGCCCACCGCTGAGGGGCCGCCCGGCGAGCCGCTCACCGCGGAGTCCCTCCTCGAGACCCTCGAGGAGGTCACCGCGCAGCGCAACGAGTACCTCGCCACCGCGCAGCGCACGCAGGCCGACTTCGAGAACTTCCGGAAGCTGGCCCAGCGCCGTCTCGAGGACGAGGTGCAGCGGGCCCTCGGGTCGTTCGTCGACCGGTTGCTCCCGGTGCTCGACGCGTGCGACGCCGCCGTGGCCCACGGGTCCACCGAAGCCGAGCCGATCATGAGCGCGCTCCTGGGGGCCCTCGAGAAGGAGGGCCTCGTCCGCATCGATCCCGCCGGCGAGCCGTTCGACCCGGCCATCGCCGAAGCGGTGGTGCACGAGCCCGGGGGCGGCGGCGAGCACACCGTCGCCGAGGTGCTCCGCACCGGCTACTCCTGGCAGGGCCGCATCCTCCGGCCGGCCATGGTCAAGGTCACCGATTAGCCCGACCACGCAAGCCGCACCCCGGAAGGAGGTGGGAACCCATGGCAGCGCAACGTGAGTGGTTCGAGAAGGACTACTACCGCGTCCTCGGCGTCGCCGAGTCCGCCACGGCCAAGGAGATCAAGACCGCGTACCGGAAGCTGTCGCGGGAGTACCACCCCGACAACAACGCCGGCGACGCCGCCGCCGAGGAGCGCTTCAAGGAGATCTCGGCGGCCTACGACGTGATCGGCGACGTCGAACGTCGCAAGGAGTACGACGAGGTCCGCCGGCTCGGTCCGGCGGGGGCCGGGTTCCCCAGTGGGGCCGGCGCAGGAGGCGGCGGGTTCTCGTTCCAGGAGGGTGATCTCGGCGACATCCTCGGCGGGCTGTTCAACCGCGGCGGTCAACGGCAGCGGCAGGGCGGACCGCACCGGGGCCAGGACCTCGAGACCGAGCTGCACCTGAGCTTCCAGGACGCCGTCGACGGCATCACCACCGCGGTGCACCTCACCAGCGACGCGGCGTGCGGCACCTGCCACGGGTCGGGGGCCCGACCTGGCAGCGCCCCTCGCGTCTGCGGCAACTGCGGCGGCAAGGGCGCGGTGTCCGACAACCAGGGCCTCTTCTCCTTCTCGTCGCCGTGTCCCGTGTGCGGCGGCCGGGGCTCCACGATCGACGACCCCTGCCCCACCTGCCGCGGCAGCGGCGTCGAACGACGCCCCCGCGAGGTGAAGGTGCGGATCCCGCCGGGCGTCAGCGACGGCCAGCGCATCCGCCTCAAGGGCCGCGGTGGTCCGGGCCGCAACCGGGGCCCGGCCGGCGACCTCTACGTGGTGGTCCACGTGGCCAACCACCCGATCTTCACCCGGAAGGGCAACGACCTCAGCGTCACCGTGCCGATCACCTTCCCGGAGGCGGCCCTCGGCGCCGACGTCCGGGTGCCCACGCTCACCGGCGATCCGGTCACGGTGCGGGTGCCCCCGGGGACCCGGTCGGGCCGCACCTTCCGGGTGAAGGGTCGCGGCGTCGCCACCAAGGCCGCGGCCGGAGATCTCCTCGCCACCGTCGAGGTGGCGGTACCGTCCGAGCTGACCGCCGCCGAGCGCAAGGCGGTGGAGGCGTTGCAAGCGGCGTCCAACGGCACGAGCCCGCGGGCCCACCTCGGGGTGTGATGCAGATGGCAGTCGAGCGAATGGCCAACCGGGCGGTGTACGTGATCTCCGTGGCCGCGGAGCTGGCCGGACTCCACCCGCAGACCCTGCGCATCTACGAGCGCAAGGGCCTGGTCGACCCGGCCCGCACCGGCGGTGGCAGTCGCCGGTACAGCGACGCCGACATCGCCCAGCTCCGCCGGATCCAGGAGCTCACCAGTGAGGGCCTCAACCTGGCCGGCGTCCAGAAGGTGCTCGAGCTCGAGGCGGAGCTGGCCGGCCTGCGGGCCGACCTCGACCGGGCCCGCAACGGCGCCCAGACCGCGGTCGACGACACTCACCGCCAGTACCGCCGGGACCTCGTCCCCCTCAAGCAGTCGGTGGTCCTCTTCCGGCGCTGAGCCTGACGTCGGGGGCCACCACGGCCGTCGGTAGATTCGGACGATGCCGGTGCCGCCCCCCGAGGCCCTCCCGCGGATCGACGGCTTCGACGACCTGGAGCCCCTCGGCGGTGGCGAGGCGGCCACGGTGTACCGGGCCGTCGAGACCACCACCGGCACGCCGGTGGCGCTGAAGGTGTTCGCGGCGTCGATCGACGAGCAGGCCGCCACGTCCTTCGAGGACGCCTGCGAGGTGCTCGCCGAGGTGTCCCTCCATCCGGGCGTGTGCACCCTGCGCTGGTTCGGGCACTCCGAGGACGACCAGCCCTACGTGGCCATGGACCTCTGCGTGGAGTCGCTCGGTCGCCGCCTGCGGGAGCGGGGCGTGATCGCCGTGGACGACGTGATCGCACTGCTGCGGCGCATGGCGGGGGCCCTCGACCACGCCCACCGCGCCGGCCTGGTGCACGGCGACGTGAAGCCCGAGAACCTGCTCCTCACTGCCGCTGGCCAGCCGGTGATCACCGACTTCGCCCTCCCCGGCGAGCCGCTCGCCGCGCCCACCTCGGCGGGCCTGGTCACCGCCGGCGCCGTGCACGCGGCCCCCGAGGTGCTGAGCGGGCATCCGGCCAGCGCCGCCAGCGACGTGTGGTCGCTGGCGTCCACGGCCCACCAGCTCCTCAGCGGCACGGCGCCCTTCCGCAAGGTCACCGATGAGTCGTCGGCCACGATGCTCGCTCGCATCAAGCGCGACCCGCCCCCCGCCCTCCTCGGGCACGGTGTGCCGGCCTGGCTCGACCACGTGCTGGCGGTGGCGATGTCGAAGGACCCCGCCGATCGCCCGACGATGGCTGCCCTCGTCGACGCCCTCGCCACCAAGGGTGCGTCGCTCGAGGCGGAACCCGCCGCCGAGCCGGCGCCGGTGGGTGCCGACGGAGCGGCGGAGGCCGCTGACGTGGAGCTGGTCGACCCCCTGGCCCACCTGCCCCGCCGTCCCCGCCGCCGCTGGGTGCGCCGCGGCCTCACGGTGCTGCTCGTGATCGCAGTCATCGGCGGGGCGGCGGCCCTGGCCCTCGCCCTGTGACCTGAAGCACTCCACGATTTCTGCAAGGCCGGGATGCCCGGCTCGCTCCTACTCGTGACTGCGGGATCCGCCCGCTAGCCAACAAAGGAGCAGCTATGCGCAGGTCCCGCACCGCAACCGCAACCTTGACTGGATTGATCGGTCTGGTTGCCTTCTTCGGCCTGGCCGGCTCGGCCGACGCCGAGGTCAACACCAACGCCAGCAAGTCCCTGTCCGTCGCCCCCGGCGGCACCACCGGCGGCACGACCGGTGGCATGGTCATCGCCAACCCGCCGAAGGTCGGTCCGACGACGACCATCCCCGAGATGGACATCGTGATCCCGGCTGGCCCCATCGCCCCTCCGAAGGGCGACTTCGACCTCACCGCCGTCCCTGAGGGGAACGTGGTCATCGATCCGGCGGGCGATCCGAACGACCCGTGTGCCCCCCTCGCCTCCTGCCCGCAGGACGGCGAGTGCAACCCGGTCCCCGGCGCCGCCGCCGATCCTGACTGTCCCCGTCCCTGCGTGCCGTCGACCACCAACATCCCGAACCCCGACTGCCCGCCCGACGACGACTGCCTCCCGACCCCGGGCGCCGCCGCCGACCCCGACTGCCCCCGACCTTGCGTGCCGTCGACCACCAACACCCTCAACCCCGACTGCCCGCCCGACGACGACTGCCTCCCGACCCCGGGCGCCGCGGCCGACCCCGACTGCCCCCGCCCATGCGTGCCGTCGACCACCAACACACCCAACCCCGACTGCCCGCCGGAGAAGGACCCATGTGACGAGGACGACCGCCCGCAGGATCCGCCCCGGGCCCGGGCCAACGCCACCACGGGCGGCACGACCGGCGGCGCCACCAGCGCCACCACCGGCGACCGCCCCGGGGGCACCGACGGCGACCGTCCCGACGACTGCCCCGGCACCACCGGTGGCACCACCGGCGGGAGCGACGGTCGCCTCCCGAAGACCGGCGCCGAGCTGATGACCTACGCCGCTGCCGGCCTGGGCCTCACCGGCATCGGGTTCGGCCTGAAGCGCATCGGCCGCAAGGCCGTCTGATCCCGCCCGGCCACCGCCCCTCTCCCCCACGTTCCAGGGGGAGGGGGGCGGTTCGCGTTCCGGCGCCGGTGGTGACGACCACTACCGTCACGCCCATGCCGACCCTCGTGCTGCTCCGCCACGGCGAGAGCGAGTGGAACCTCGAGAACCTCTTCACCGGGTGGTGGGACTCGCAGCTCACCCTCAAGGGCCAGGCCCAGGCCGTGGCCGGCGGCGAGCTCATGCTCGAACGGGGGATCCTCCCCGACATCGTCCACACCTCCCTGCAGACCCGGGCCATCCGCACCGTCGAGCTGGCCCTCGGGGCCATGGGCCGCTCGTGGATCCCCGTCCGCCGCGACTGGCGGCTCAACGAGCGCCACTACGGCGACCTCACCGGCCGCAACAAGAAGGAGACGGCCGACAAGTTCGGCGCCGACCAAGTGAAGATCTGGCGCCGCAGCTACGACATCCCGCCGCCGCCGATCGAGGACGACAACCCCTTCAACCCCAACGGCGACGAGCGCTACGCCCAGGTGCCCGCTGGCGAGCTCCCGCTCACCGAGTGCCTGAAGGACGTCGTCGTCCGCCTGGCTCCCTACTGGGAGACCGTGCTGAGCGAAGACCTGCGAGCCGGTCGTACCGTGCTCGTCGGAGCCCACGGCAACAGCCTCCGGGCCCTCGTCAAGCAGCTCGACGGCATCAGCGACGACGACATCATCGAGCTCAACATCCCCACCGGTGAGCCCCTCGTCTACGAGCTGGGCGACGACCTCCGCCCCGTCGAGCAGCTGCCGGTCGACGAACGGTACCTGCGGAGCGCGGACGAGATCCGCGCCGCGGCCGAGGCCGTGGCCCGCCAAGCGGAGGGCTGACCGAAGGGCCGTCGGCCGATCTACGTCACCGGCCGACTGCCTCCTGGCCGCCTTCGGCCATCCGCTCCAGCAGGTAGCCGCGACTGCGAACGGTGCGGATGGCCAGCTCCAACGGTCCGACCCGGCGACGCAGCCGCAGCATGTGCACATCGAGGGCGTTGCGTCCGGGAGCGCCCGACGGCCACCCCGAACGGGCCAGCTGGTCCCGGGACACGACGGCGCCGTAGCGATCGAGGAGCGCCCCCATGAGGCGGGCCTCCACGGGAGGCAGCGACACCCACCTCGTCCCCACCCGGAGGACCCCGTCGCCGTCGAGATCGGGAAGGGGGGCGGTGCGCCCCTCCACCCGCCGCCGCAGGCCCTCGACCCGGCTGCGCAGGTCCTCCTCGGAGCTGGGCACCCGCAGCCAGTCCTCCAGTTCGTCGGCGACGACCGGCGCCGGGACCTCACCTTCGACGAGCAGGAGCCGCAGTTGTCCAGCCGCAGCCAGCTCGTCTCGACGAGCGGATTCCGCGGGCCATCGCAGGAGGGCGACATCCACGGGGGTGACCGTACGGACGCGCTGTTTCGCGAACGTTTCGCCCCTGTGAACCGTTCTTGGCCCGAGGCACACGATTCCAAGCACGGTCGGACAGCAATTCGTATGCTGCGCGGCATGTCTCGCCAATCCAACCTCGACCACCTGGCTCAGGTGCCTCTCTTCGCGGCGTGCTCGCGGAAAGAGCTCCAGGCCGTGGAGCGGGCGTCGGATGAGGTCGAGCTCGCCGCGGGCCGAGCCCTCTGTGAGCAAGGCAGCATCGGGCGCGAAGCGTTCATCATCGTCGACGGCACCGCGGAGGTGGTGCGCAACGGCAAGAAGGTCGCCACCCTCGGCCCGGGTGACTGCTTCGGTGAGCTGGCCCTCCTCGATCACGGGCCCCGCACCGCCACCGTCACCGCGGCCACCCCGCTCTCGGTGCTCGTCATCGGTGCCCGGGAGTTCGCGAGCATCCTCGATGACATCCCGCCGATCTCCCACAAGATGCTGAAGGCCCTCGCCGCCCGCATCCGGGAGCTCGACGCCAAGACCTACGGCTGATCCCGATCGCCTCGCCCGGTTTCGGGTGACGCCGGTCGGTCGCGGTACCGTCAGACCGTGAAGTCGCGCTTCAAGCCCAACCAGCTGGCCGTCGGGCTCGGCCTCGTCTTCGCCACCATCGTGGTGGTGTCCGGCATCACGGCCACGGTCTTCCAGTGGCACGACGACAGTGATGTCCAACGCGAGGTCTTCGGGAACATCCCGAGTGCCTGGAAGTTGGCCTTCTACACCGTCTTCCCGATCCTGATCGTCTACGGGTCTGTCCTGTTCGGCCAGCGGGTCCGAAACTGGGAGCGCGGCGCCCCCGACGCGCGGAAGACCACCCGCAAGAACCTTGGCCGTCGGATGAAGGACTTCCGGGCCGGCGTGTACATGAAGACCCTGCTGCGGGATCCCGCCGCTGGGATCATGCACAGCCTCATCTACTTCTCCTTCCTGATCCTCCTCGCCGTCACCACGGTCCTCGAGGTCAACCACCAGCTCCCCGAGTCCCTCAAGTTCCTGCACGGCGACGTGTACCGCGGCTACTCGGCCATCGGCGACGGCGCCGGGCTGGCCCTGTTCGTCGGCGTGATGTGGGCGATCATCCGCCGCTACGTGCAGCGGCCCTACCGGATCCGCATCAAGACCAAGCCCGAGCACGCCCTCATCCTCGGCACCCTGCTCGCCATCGCCGTCACCGGCTTCGGGGCCGAGGTGTGGCGCATCGCCGTCGAGGGACGGCCGTCCTACGAGAAGTGGTCCTTCGTGGGCTACCCCCTGTCGGGTCTCGTCGATGGGGCGGGCAACATCCACGGCGTCCACCAGGCCTGGTGGATCGCCCACGTGGCCAGCTTCTTCCTCTTCATCGCGATTCTCCCGGTCACGATGCTCCGGCACATCTTCACCTCGCCGCTGAACATGTACCTGAAGGACCGTGACCGGCCCAAGGGCGCCATGCGGCCGATGCCCAACCTCATGGAGACGGAGCTCGAGAGCTTCGGCGTCTCCACGGTCGAGGAGTTCACCTGGAAGCAGCTCCTCGACACCGACGCCTGCACCATGTGCGGTCGGTGCACCTCGGTGTGCCCGGCCCACGCCACCGGCAAGCCGCTCGACCCCCGCGAGATCGTCCTGAAGACCGGCGAGGTCATGGCCCGCAGCGGCACCCCTGCGGTGTCGCCGCCGATCGGTGTCGACCCGGAGATCACCGTGTCGTCGAACAGCGTGTTCGAGCGGATCACCTCCGACGAGATCTGGGCCTGCACCACCTGCAAGGCGTGCGACGAGATCTGCCCGGTGAACATCGAGATCCTCGACAAGATCCTCGACATGCGGCGATACAAGTCGCTCATGGAGAGCGACTTCCCCACCGAGCTCGGCACCGCCTACCGGGGCATGGAGAACTCGGGCAACCCGTGGGGCATGAGCCAGACCGATCGGGCCGCCTGGACCAGCAAGGTCGACGGCGTCGAGATCGTCGAGGCCGGTGACGCCTTCGCCCACGAGTACCTCTACTGGGTGGGCTGCGCGGGGTCGTTCGACGACAAGAACCAGAAGGTCACGATCGCCATGGCCAAGCTGCTGCAGCGGGCCGGCATCGACTTCGCCATCCTCGGACCGTCCGAGCAGTGCACCGGCGACCCCGCTCGGCGCTCGGGCAACGAGTACATCTTCCAGATGCTGGCCACCGCCAACATCGAGACGCTCAACGGCATGGGCGTGAAGAAGATCATCACGCAGTGCCCCCACTGCTTCAACACGATGCTCAACGAGTACCCGCAGCTCGGCGGGCACTTCGAGGTGCTGCACCACAGCCAGCTCCTCGAATGGCTGATCGAGACCGGCAAGCTCGACATGACCGACGCCCGTCTCGAGGAGCGGGTCGTGTACCACGACTCCTGCTACCTGGGCCGCCACAACGACGTCTACCTCTCCCCCCGCAACGTGATCGGGAGCCTGGGCGGGATCGACCTCGTGGAGGCCGGCCGCAACGGCACCAAGGGCATGTGCTGCGGCGCCGGCGGCGCTCGCATGTTCATGGAGGAGAACGTCGGCAAGAAGGTGAACGACGAGCGGGCCGAGGAGCTCATCGCCACCGGCGCCTCGAAGGTCGCCACCGCCTGCCCCTTCTGCTACATCATGCTCGACGACGGCGTGAAGGCCGCGGGCGCGGAGGAGACGGTGCAGGTCGCCGACCTCTCGATGCACGTGCTGGCGGCGCTCGAGGAGCGCGACGAGCGCTTCCTCGCCGGCACCGGGCCAGCCCTCCAGGTCGCCCTCGACGACTGATCCCCTGGCGGCGCCCGAAGACCGGCGCTACTCGTCCTTGAAGTTCTCCCAGTAGCGGCTGGGGGTGGGGCCGCGCTGGCCCTGGTACTTCGAGCCGAGGGCCCCGGCGCCGTAGGGCACGTCGGCCGGGGTGGTCATCATCATGAAGCTGACCTGGCCGATCTTCATGCCCGGGTACAGCGTGATCGGCAGGCTCGCCACGTTCGACAGCTCCAGGGTGATGTGCCCGTCGAACCCGGCATCGATGAACCCGGCGGTGGAGTGGATCAGCAGGCCGAGGCGGCCGAGGGAGCTCTTCCCCTCCACGCGGGCCACGAGGTCGTCGGGGAGGGCCACCCGCTCCAAGGTGGAGCCGAGGACGAACTCACCTGGGTGGAGGATGAACGACCCGCCGTCGTCGATCTCGACCAGCCGGGTGAGCTCCTCGAGGTTCTGCTTGACGTCGATGACCGGCATCGTGTGGTTGAGGAACACCCGGAAGAAGCGATCCAGGCGCACGTCGACCGACGAGGGCTGCACGAGGCTCTCGTCGAAGGGGTCGAGCACGATGCGGCCCGACGCCAGCTGCTCGCGGATGGTTCGATCGGACAGGATCACGGGCGAGACCCTAGTGGTGCCGGTGTGCCGGTTCGACGGCCGTGACCTGCCCGGAGCGGCGCGGCTACGATCGCTCGTCCGTGCGGCTGTAGCTCAATGGTAGAGCGCTCGCTTCCCAAGCCAGATACGCGGGTTCGATTCCCGTCAGCCGCTCCAACGAACTCCGGTGCCCGCCCGCTCAGGGTCGGGCACCGGGTCGTTCTGACCTGGACGTGACCCGCTAGGCGCGAGCGGCAGCGGCCTGGCTCAAGCGCCGGAAGGTGAAGCCGGCCAGCAGCATCATGAGCGCCAGCGCGGCCTCCACCTGCACCGGGCCACCGGTCTTGGGCAGGGTGGGGACACCCGGCTCGTCCGGCGTGGCCACCTGGTCACCCGGGACCTCGCAGTCGGGATCACCAACGCCACCGAAGCCGTCGGAGGCGTTGGAGGCCCGGCCCTGGTTGGACACGGTTCCCGAGCCGGTGGCGGTCTGGTCGAGGTCGGCGATGTTGGACGAGGCGTTGCCGATCCCCGCGTTCACGCCGGAGTTGGCCACAGCAGCGCCGACGTTGCCGATCCCGCCGTTGACCTGGGCGAAGGCCCCGGCCCCGTCGACCGACACACCCTGCACCAGGTCGCTGGTGGAGAGGTTGCCGTCGGCTCGGGCGTCGCCCGTGCCGACCTTGCCGGTGCCGTTCGAGGCGTTGTCCGCCCCGCCGCCGTTCACGATGGTCTGGGGACCGACGAGCGGCGACGTGACCGTTGGGTCGAGGGTGGCCGTTTGCGTGGAGGTCGCCAGGTTCTGCGACAGGTTCCCCACCGCGCCGTTGACGCCGGAGTTGGCCAGGCCGAAGCCGGCGTTGAGGATGATCCCGGTCATCGGCACCACCGACAGCCCGTCGTCGACACCGATGTGGAGGTCCTGGCTGAGCGTCGAGGTCGACACGTTGCCGGTGGCCACCGCATCGCCCGTGCACACGCAGGCGTCACCGTCGGAGGTGTTGGTCGTTGCTCCGGTGTTGCCGGCGGTGACGGGACCGAACACCGAGAGCGGGTCGGGGGTGGTGAACGTGCTGGCCTGCTCGGAGTTGGCCGTGTTGTTGGAGGCGTTGCCGAAGGCGCCGTTGACGCCGCTGTTGGCCACACCGACACCCACGTTCGTGACAACCCCCAGTTGCGGACCGATCACCAGGCCCAGGCCGTCGACGTTGCCGCGGACGCTCTGGTTCAGGTTCGTCGACGACACGTTGCCGGTGGCGAGGGCGTCGCCGGTGAGCACCTTGCCGGTGCCGTCGGAGGTGTTCCGCACCTCGGCGGCGTTGTGGTTGGTGACCGGACCGACGGGGACGATGAGGGCCCCGGCATCACCCGCGACCGTCGAGGTCTGGAAGAGGGCGGCCTCGTTCTCGGACCCGATCGGGAGCGGGACCAGCGGCGGGAGCAGGCCGCTGCCGGAGGCGTTGCCGACGGCGCCGTTGATGCCACTGTTGGCCACCCCGGTCCCGCGGTTCAGCACACCGGCCACCTGGAGGTTCGGCACGATCCCCGTCCCGTCCTCGCCCACGTTGCCGGTGGCGTCCTGGTTCAAGGCGGTGGCCGACACGTTGCCTTGCGCCTGCGTGTCGCCGGTGTGGACGTAGCCCCAGCCGTTGGACGTGTTGCCCACCGACGCGCTGTTGCCGTTCGTCACGGGTCCTCCAGCCACGAGTTCAGGCGTCGAGCCGCCCGTGTTCCCGAGGTAGGCCTCCTGCTGCAACACGGCGTCGAAGGTGAACTGGCCACCGTCACCCCGGTTGGAGGCGTTGCCGACAGCCCCGTTGATGCCGCTGTTGGCCAGGCCCTGGCCCACGTTGACCACGCCGGCGTCCTGCGTGTTCGTCACCGCGCCCATGCCGGCGACGTGGGCTGAGCTGCGTTGCGCCAGGCGGGTGTCGGAGCTGTTGCCGCGCGCCATGGCGTCGCCGGTGTGGACCTCCGCGGTGCCGTCGGAGGCGTTGCCGACCTGGATCGAGTTGACGTTGCTGACCACGGGTGCCGTGAGAAGGAGTCCGCCTCCTTCACCGTCACCGATCTGGGCTCGTTGCAAGGCGACGACGTCGTTGTGGGAGATGTTGCCCACGGCCACGTTGCCACCGCTGCTGGCCACAGCTCGGCCGGCGTTGACCACCGTTCCGACCTGTGGGCTGACGGCGAGCCCCAGCCCGGCCACGGTCCCGTCGGCCGCCTGTTCGACATCGGTGACGCTCACGTTGCCGGTGGCCTCGGCGTCACCTGTGGCGATGGTGGCGGTGCCTTCGGACCCGTTGAGGACCGACCCGGCGTTGGAGGCCGTGAAGACACCCGTGTCGATGGTGGAGTCCGCCACCTCGCTCAGTTGCGTGCCCGCCGCGATGTTGGTGGAGCGATTGCCGACAGCCCCGTTCATCCCGGTGTTGGCCACCCCGGACCCGAGGTTGGCGACCACACCGACCTGGGTGTTGACGACCCCGCCCTGGCCCTCGATCGTGGCGTTGGCGTGCTGGCGCAGTCCCGTGTCACTGCGGTTGCCCACGCTTCGCGCGCCACCGGTCGTGATCGACGCCGACCCGTTCGACGTGTTCGATGCGTCGCCGTGGTTGGAGACCGTGGCGACGCCGGCGAGCAGCTCCGGCACGATGTCGACGGTCGCCCCTTGGACGAGGAGGGCGCCGGGGTCGTTCGGGGCACGGTTGATCGAAGCGTTGCCGACAGCGCCGTTGACGCCCGAGTTCGACACACCCAGACCGGCGTTGACGACGAGAGCGCCCTGGGTCTGGACGGCCGTGCCGGTCGGATCGATGGCCTGACCGACCCGGGTGGTGGACTCGTTGCCGCTGGCGGACGAGTGTCCCGTGGCGATCGACGCCGCGCCGTTCGAGTCGTTGGACGCAACCCCCGAGTTGCTCACGGTTGCCATGGCCGCCGTGAGGTCGAGGGGGTCGAGCTCGGCCCGCTGCTGGAGGGCGACGGCGTTGTCCGACGCGTTGCCGATGGCCCCGTTCACGCCGGTGTTGGCCACCGCAACGCCGGCGTTGACCACCGGGGCGCCCTCGGTCTGCACTGCGAGGTCGTCGCCCGTCGCTTCGATCCACTGCGACACGTCGGTGGCCGACCTGTTGCCGTGCGCCGATGCGTCGCCGCTGTGGATCGACGCCGTGCCATCGGATGCGTTGGATGCCTCGCCCGAGTTGTTCACGAGGCCGAGGAGGGCCGCACCGCCGCCGTCCCTGCCGAAGGCAGCCTGCGAGGTCGCTGCACCGCTCTGGGAGACGTTCCCGACCGCGCCGTTCACGCCGGTGTTGGCGATGCCCAGGCCGACGTTCAGCACCGGAGCGAGCTGGGTCTGCACGTGCACGCCGCCCTCGCCGAGCTCGGCGTTGGCGTCCTGCACGATCGCGGTACGAGCGTCGCTGCCGATCGCGGTGGCGTCACCAGTGGTGATCCAGGCCGTACCGTCGGCGGCGTTGGTGGCCGAGCCGGAGTTGGTCCCGAAACCGACACCGGTGACGTCGACATCCACGTCCTGGCCGTCGGGAAGGGCCCCGGTCACGTCAGCCACGTTCGTGGAGGCGTTGCCGACCGCGCCGTTCACGCCGGTGTTGCCGATGGCCACGCCGGCGTTGAGCGCGCCTCCGAGCTGGGTGATGACATCGAGCCCACCATCGTCGCCGTCGCCGCCGCTGCCGGCGATCTGGCTGACCTTGGTGTGTGCCCGGTTGCCCACCGATGACGCGTTGCCGGTGGAGATGGTGGCGTGGCCATCGGTGTCGTTCCCGGCCCGACCGTTGTTGGACACCCCCCCAGGCCCGCCGATCTTCGAGGCCGTCTGGAGGAGCCCGGCCGTGTTCGGTGTGCCGAGCTGCCCCGATGCATTGCCCACCGCGGCGTTGAGCCCGCTGTTGGCGAGGCCGAACCCGGCATTGAGCACCAGGGCGTCCTGGCTGAGCACCAGCACGCCGCCCAGCGTGCCGTGGGCGAGGGCGCCGGCACGCTGATCGAGCGTGGTGGTCGAGTCGTTGCCGATCGCGTCGGCGCCACCGGTCTGGATCAACGCCCGACCGCCGGAGGTGTTCGATGCGCTGCCGTTGTTCATCGCGAGGCCGAGCGGGCCGCCGCCGAGCGCCTGGTCGGTGGAGGCGTCGTTGTTCGACACGTTGCCGACCGCGAGGTTGCCGCCGGTGTTGGCCACCGCCACGCCGACGTTGGCCACGCCAGCGTTCTGGTTGATGATCTGGATGTTGCCCGTGCCGGTCGACACCGTGGCGCCCTGGGTGGCGGTCGTGCCGGAGCGGTTGCCCACCGCGTTGGCATCACCCGTGCCCGCCGCGCCCTGGCCGCCGGATGCCGTACCGGCCTCGTTGGCCTGGGCCACGCCGGCACCGATCAGCGTGAGCAGCGCGCCGCCCGAGATCGAGAGCGCGAGGTTGCGGACGAACCGACCGCTCGGGGTGCGGTCGAGCACGTCGCCGGAAGCCTTGAGCACGGTTCCTCCAAGGGGAACGTCAGATCGGCCCCCGCTCGGGCCCGACCGACAGACCCTATCGGTCGCCGGTCGGTCACGACGGGTGCGCGAGCCGGAGCGCGACGAAGGCCGCCCCAGGGTGGATGGGGCGGCCTTCGTGCTGTTCTCTTGGAGGAGAGAAGGTGTTGCTAGGTGCTGCTGATCAGCCCCGCTTGGCAGCGACGCGACCGGCCCGGCGGAGACCGAACCCGGCCAGCAGGAGCATGAGGCCGATCGTGGCCTCGACCTCGAGCGGGCCACCGGTCTTCGGGAGGGTCGGCACGCCGGGGGTCTCCTCGGCGGGCGGCGCCTCGTCACCCGGGACCTCGCAGTTGGGGTCGCCCACGCCACCGAAGCCGTCGGAGGCGTTGGAGGCCCGGCCCTGGTTGGACACGGTGCCGGTGCCTTCGGCGTCCTGGTCGAGAGCCGCGGTGTTGGTCGAGGCGTTGCCGATGCCGGCGTTGATGCCCGAGTTGGCCACACCAGCGCCGACGTTGCCGATGCCGCCGTTGACCAGGGCGAAGGCCCCGGCCCCGTCGACCGACACGCCCTGCACCAGGTCGCTGCTCGAGATGTTGCCGTCGGCCCGGGCGTTGCCCGTCCCGACCTTGCCGGTGCCGTCCGAGGCGTTGTCGGCCCCGCCACCGTTGACCACCGTCTGGGCACCGAGGAGCGGGCCGTCGGCGATCGGGTCGTAGTCGGGGTCGAGCTCAGCGGTCTGCTCGCTCGTGGCCAGGTTCTGGGAGATGTTCCCGATGGTGCCGTTGACACCGGAGTTGGCCAAGCCGAAGCCGGCGTTGAGGATGATGCCGTTCATCGGCACCACCGACAGCCCGTCGTCCACGCCGATGTTGAGGTCCTGGCTCAGCGTCGAGGTCGACACGTTGCCGGTGGCCACCGCATCACCGGTGCACGAGCAGGCCTCGCCATCGGAGGCGTTGGTGGCAGCGCCGTTGTTGCCGACCGTGAGCGGGCCGAGCACGGTGAGGTCATCGGCGTTGCTGAACTGCGCACCCTGGCCGGAGGCCGCCGTGCTGTTCGACAGGTTGCCGACGGCGCCGTTGATGCCGCTGTTGGCCACGCCGAGGCCGGCGTTGACGACCACACCGGTCTGCGGGCCGACGACCAGGCCCATGCCGTCGACGTTGCCACGGACGTTCTGGTTCAGGTTGGTGCTCGACACGTTGCCGGTGGCGAGCGCATCACCCGTGAACACCTTGCCGGTGCCGTTGCTGGCGTTGGCCACCTCGCCGTTGTTCGACGAGGTGAGCGGGCCGGCCACGAACAGGTCGCCGCCAGCGGCGTCGGTGAGCTCCGGGAAGGTGCCCGAGGGAGGCGCCGCCACGATCGACTCCTGGAAGAGCCCGGCCGCGTTGACCTCGTCGACGATCGGACCCAGCGGGTTGAGGATCGAGCCGGAGGCGTTGCCGACAGCGCCGTTCACGCCGCTGTTGGCCACACCGACCCCGAGGTTCAGGGTGCCGGCGAGCTGGACGTTGGGCACCACGCCCATGCCGTCCTCGCCGATCGTGCCGGTGGCATCCTGCCCGAGCGCGGTGGCCGACACGTTGCCCTGGGCCTGGGCGTCACCCGTGTGGATGTAGCCGAGGCCGTCGGAGCTGTTCGAGGAGCTGCCGGCGTTCGAGCTGGTGATCGGACCGAGGGCGGTGACCGTGTCGGTGTCGCCGATCTGGCTGAACTGGTCGAGGCCGCCGGCGCCGACGTCGGTGCCGGCGTTGTTGTCGGACACGTTGCCGATGGCGCCGTTGATGCCGCTGTTGGCGACGCCGAGGCCGAGGTTGCCGACCGCGCCGACCTGGGTGTTCACGATGGCGCCGGAGCCGTCGACGTTGGCGGCGGTGCGCTGGGCCAGGCGGGTGTCGGAGGTGTTGCCCCACGCCTCGGCGTCACCGGTGTGGATCTCGCCGGTGCCGGCGGAGGCGTTGGACGCATCGCCGGCGTTCGAGGCCGTGACCACCGGAGCGATGGTGAGTGCACCGTCGTCGCCACCGATCGTGTTGACCTGCGAGAGGAAGGCCTCGCTGTCGGAGTCGTTGCCGATGGCGATGTTGGCGCCGCTGTTGGCGATGCCGGCGCCGGCGTTCAGGACGATGCCGACCTGGGTGTTGACGGCGATGCCGAGCCCGGCCACGTCGCCGTCGGCGGTCTGGGCCAGATCGGTGACGCTGACGTTGCCCTTGGCCGACGTGTCGCCGGTGGTGATGGTGGCGGTGCCGTCGGTGTCGTTGGTGGCCGAGCCGGAGTTGCTCGACGTGAGGACACCGGTGATCACGTCACCGACGACGTCGGCGTCCTGCACGCCCTCCACCCGGTTCGACGAGGAGTTGCCGACGGCGCCGTTGACGCCGCTGTTGGCCACGCCCACGCCGCCGTTGACGACCACGCCGAGCTGGGTGTTGACGACCGCGCCGAGCGCGTCGCTCGAGGCGTTGGCCACCTGCGACACGCCGGTGTCGCTGTGGTTGCCCACGCTCCACGCGTCGCCCGTGGTGATCGAGGCGGTGCCGTCGGAGGTGTTCGACGCCTCGCCCTGGTTGGCGACCGTGACCACGCCGGCGGTGATGTCACCGTCGTCGACGAGGTTG
The DNA here is from genome assembly GCA_030852625.1 of Actinomycetota bacterium. Taxonomy (GTDB): domain Bacteria; phylum Actinomycetota; class Acidimicrobiia; order Acidimicrobiales; family VFJN01; genus VFJN01. Next base: position 13,995 of record JALYWQ010000153.1, on the reverse strand, counting down.
TCCTGGTCGAGCGTGGCACCGTCGTCGGGGCCGTTGTCGGAGGCGTTGCCGACGGCGCCGTTGACGCCACTGTTCGACACCGCGAGGCCCACGTTGGCCACGACCGCAGCCTGGGTCTGGATCGACACGCCGGTGGGATCGATGGCCTGGCCGACCCGGGTGGTGGACTCGTTGCCGCTGGCGTAGGCGTCACCGGTGGTGATCGACGCCGTGCCGTCGGAGTCGTTGGAGGCCGACCCGGAGTTGCTCGTGGTGGAGAGGCCGATGAGGAGCGGATCGGTGCCCGACGCATCGAGCTCGGCGAACTGGGCGAGCGACGCCCGGTTGGCGGACACGTTGCCGATGGCACCGTTCACGCCGGTGTTGGCCACGCCGATGCCGCCGTTGACGACGAGCTCGGCCTGGGTCTGCACGGCGAGGGCGTCGCCGGTGGCCTCGGTCCACTGCGACACCTTGGTGTCGGACCAGTTGCCCTGGCCCCAGGCGTCGCCGGTGTGGATCTCGGCCGTGCCGTCGGAGGCGTTGGCCGCCTCGCCCTGGTTGCTGACCACGTTGAAGAGCGCCGTGCCGTCCTCGGCGTCGCCGTCGGCGGCCTGGCTGACATCGGAGAAGCTCGTGGAGACGTTGCCGACGGCGCCGTTGACGCCGGTGTTGGCCACGCCCAGGCCGACGTTGACCACGGGGGCGAGCTGGGTCTGGATGTTGACGGCGCCGCCGTCGCCGAACTCGGCGTGGGCGTCCTGCACGATGGCGGTGCGGGAGTCGTTGCCGACCGAGTTGGCGTCGCCGGTGGTGATCCACGCGGTGCCGTCGGAGGCGTTGGTGGCCGAGCCCGAGTTGTTGGCGAAGCCGACGCCACTGAAGTCGGCGTCAGCCGTCTGCGGATCGGCGAGCGGGTCGGCGGGACCACCGACGAAGGCGCCGCTCGAGGAGGCGTTGCCGACGGCACCGTTGAGACCGGTGTTGGAGATGCCGGCGCCGGCGTTGAGGGCCCCACCCAGCTGGGTGATGACCGACAGGCCGCTGTCCTCGGGGTCGCCGTCGCCGCTGCCGGCGATCTGGGACACCTTGGTGTCGGACTTGTTCCCGATCGAGCTGGCGTTGCCGGTGGAGATGGTGGCGTGGCCGTTGGTGTCGTTCGAGGCCGAACCGGAGTTGTTGGCCCCGCCGCCGCCGCTGCCGCTCGTTGCTTCCTGCAGGAGGCCGGCCGTGTTGGGGCCCACCGAGAGGGGGTTGAGCGGGTTGCCGGAGGCGTTGCCGACGGCGCCGTTGAGGCCGGTGTTCGACACGGCGAGGCCGGCGTTGAGCACGCCCGCGTTCTGGGAGAGGACGAGCACGCCGCCGAGGGTGCCGTGGGCGGTGCCGTCGGCGCGCTGGTCGAGCGTGGTGGTGCTCTCGTTGCCGATGGCGTAGGCGTCGCCGGTCTGGATGAACGCACGCCCATCGGACGCGTTCGACGCGTTGCCGCTGTTCACACCGATGCCGCTCACGCCACCGTCAGCGGTCTGATCAGCGGTGGCACCGCTGACCGACGCGTTGCCGACGGCGATGTTCCCGCCGGTGTTGGCCACTGCGACGCCGACGTTCGCCACGCCGGCGTTCTGATTGATGATCTGGATGTTGCCAGTGCCGGTGGACGCACCGGTGCCCTGGTTGGCCTGCGTGCCGGACCGGTTGCCGACCGCGGTGGCGTCGCCGGTGCCGGCGGCGCCGAGACCCTCCGACGCCGTGGCGGCATCGTCGGCATGGGCAACGCCCGCACCGATCAGGGTGAGGAGCGCGCCGCCCGAAAGGGACAGCGCGAGGTTACGAACGAACCGGCCGCTCGGCTGGCGGTCGATCACGTCGGAGTTCTGAGACAAGGTTCCTCCAAGGAACGTCAGGGAAACGGCCCCCGCTCGGGCCAGACCCGCAGACCTTACAACGCGCGAACGCCCACACAAACAACCGGATGCCGCGAAACCCAGATCAGCCCAAAACGTCCTGATCCCGCCCTCGGTTCGGGGCGGGATCAGGAGTGGTGCTCGGACCGGAACGGGTCAGCTCAGGCGCTTGCCCGCCCGCCGGAAGCCGAAGCCCACGAGGATGAGCAGGCCACCGATGAAGGCCTCCGCGGACGCCTCGGTGCCCGTGACCGGAAGCCGGGGCTTCCCGGTCGGATCCTTGGCCGGATCGTCCTTGCCGGGGGTCTGGGGCCCACCGGGGCCGCCGGGCCCACCAGGGCCACCGGGGCCGCCGGGCCCACCGGGGCCACCGGGACCGGGCACCTGGATGCCGGGCTCGGTGGTGCCGTTGCCGGCCGTGCCGTTGTTGGTGACCAGGCCCTCACCGTTGGCCGTCTGGTCGAGACGGGCGGTGTTGCGGCTGGCGTTGCCGAGGCCGAGGTTGAGGCCGGAGTTGGCGATGCCGGCGCCTTCGTTGGTCGTGTCGGCGGCGATGGTGGCGATGGCCCCCGGACCGTCGGCCTCGGCCGCCTGGTCGGTGACCGTCTCGCTGACGTTGCCGGCGCCGGTGGCCGAGCCGCTGGCGACGTTTCCGTGGCCGTTGGAACGGTTCTCGGCGCCGCCGCCGTTGGTCACGGTCTGCGTGGGCAGGTCGCCAGCCACGGTCGGATCGAGGGTCGCGATCTGGCTGCTCGTGGCGTCGTTGCCCGAGATGTTGCCGATCGCTGCGTTGAGGCCGGAGTTGCCGACGCCGAGACCCTGGTTGGTCACGTCGCCACGCATCGTGACGACGGCGAACCCGTCACCGGGCTCGAGGTCGAGGTCCTGCCCGAGGTCGGTGATCGAGTTGTTGCCGGTGCCCGACGCCTTGCCGGTGGTGACGTTGGCCGTGCCGTCGCTCTCGTTCGCCGCGAAGCCGTTGTTGGCCACCGTGGCCGGGCCGGTGATGGTGATGTCGTTGTCGGGGTTGAACTCGATGTCCTGGTCGGCATCGGCGACGTTGGCCGACACGTTGCCGATGGCCCCGTTGAACCCGGAGTTGCCCACGCCCACACCCTGGTTGACGACGTCGGCGCTCTGGATGCCGATCGAGAGCCCGAGCTCGTCGATGGTTCCATCGAGCTCCTGGTCCAGCTCGGTGGTGGAGGCGTTGCCGACACCATCGGCAGCTCCCGTGGTGATGGCGGCGGTGCCGTCGGATTCGTTGGTGACGGTGCCGGTGGCCACCACCGACAGGACGTCGGCCGTGATGTCGTTCCCGCCCGGTTCCCCCGAGTTGATGTCCTGGTCCAGGTCGGCCAGGTTGTCGTCACCGTCGAGCCCTCCGGCCCCGTTGCCGACAGCACCGTTGATGCCCGAGTTGCCGACGCCCAGCCCCTGGTTGGTGACGGTGGCGTCCTGCACGTCGATGATGAGCCCGAGGCCCGGATCGACGATGTCGGCGCCGCTCCGCTGCGCGACGTCGGTGTCCGACACGTTGCCCTTGCCCGACGCTGCGCCGGTGACGATCGAGGCCGTGCCGTTCGAGGCGTTGGTAACCGTGGCGGTGCCGGCGACGGTGACGGTGCCGCCGACGAGGTCGTTCACCGGGAGGTCAACGAGCTGCTCGACGCCGGCGTCACTCTCCGAGATGTTGCCGATGGCGCCGTTGATCCCCGAGTTGGCGATCCCGGCGCCACGGTTGGTCACTTCGGCGTCCTGCACCTGGAGGGCGAGGCCCATGCCAGTGTCGGCGCCATCGAGGGCCTGGGTCAGGTCGGTGGCCGACGTGTTGCCGGTGCCCTGGGCTGCGCCAGTGGCGATCGACGCCTTGCCGTCCGACTGGTTGGCGACGTGGGCTCCGGATGCGGCGGTGAAGGTGTCGGCATCGACGGTCTCACCGTCGGCGTACACCGTGACCGAACCGTAGACCCGGCCGACGGAAGCGTTCCCGGCTGCGCCGTTGATGCCTGAGTTGGCGATCCCGGCTCCCACGTTGGTGACGGTGGCGTCCTGCAGCCCGACGAGGGCGCCGAGGCCGTCGGCACCGAGCGAGCTGTCGGCGTCCTGGGCGACGCTGGTCTCCGACACGTTGCCCTGCCCAGTGGCGGCGCCGGTTGTGATGGCGGCGGTGCCTGCGGAGGTGTTGGTGGCGGTGGCCGAGCTGGCGATGGTGCCGGTGTTGACGTCGTAATCGTCGTCGCCGTAGACCCCGGCAGAGTTGTCGAAGGTGCCGGCGTCGCTCCGCGAACTGTTGCCGACGGCGCCGTTGACGCCGGTGTTGGCGAACCCGAAGCCGCCGTTGGTGACGGTGACGTCCTGGTCCTGCAGGATGAGGCCGAGGCCATCATCCTCGATCACAGCGGGGTCCGACTGGGAGACCACGGTGGCGGAGGTGTTCCCATTGCCGATCGCGGCTCCGGTGACGATCGTTGCCGTTCCGTCGGAGTTGTTGCTCGCTTCTCCTTGCGTGGTGATCGTGAGCGCCCGTCCGGTGACGTCGGTGTCGACGTTGTTGCCCACGTCGAAGCCAGCCGTCTGTCCGATCCCGGCGCCGCCGGGAGTGGTGGCAGCGTTGCCGACGGCGCCGTTGTCGCCGGTGCTGGCGATCCCGACGCCGAGGTTGTCGACCGTCGCGGTCTGCGGGGTGACGATGATCCCCACGCCGTCGACCGATCCGTCGGCCGCCTGGACGAGGTCGGTGTTCGACTTGTTGCCGGTGCCGTTGGCTGCGCCGGTGGTGATCGCCGCACTGCCCTCGGAAGCGTTGGAGGCGGCGCCGGAGTTGGCCAGCGTGAGCGTGCCGATCTCTGCGTCGCCGTCGACGCCGAATCTGACGTCCTGGCGCAGCTCAGCATCCTGATCGGACTGGTTGCCCACCGCTTCGTTGTCGCCCGTGTTGGCGACACCGACGCCGACGTTGGCCACGGTGGCGCTCTGGATCGAGATCACGGCGCCCAATCCGTCGATGTCGGAATCCGTGCCCTGGATGAGGTCGGTGGAGCTGTTGTTCCCGACCCCGGTGGCGGCACCGGTGGTGACGGTGGCGGTGCCATCGGAGGAGTTGGTGGCCGTCCCCCCGTTGTGGAGGGTGAGGATCCCGGCGTCGAGATCACCGGTCACGGCGGGGTCGCCGGGATCCGGATCCGTGGGACGGATCTCCTGCTCACCTCGGGCGGTGCCCGCCGAGTCGTTGCCGACGGCGGTGTTGGCACCGGTGTTGGCCAGCCCGACCCCCACGTTGGTGACTCCGGCGGCCTGCACCGAGAGACCAAGACCCAGGCCGTCGCCGCCGGCCTGCGTGGTCTGGTCGATGTCGGTGGTGCTGACGTTGCCGTTGCTGTTGGCCTTGCCGCTGCCGATCGTGGCGGTTCCGGCGGAGGTGTTGGACGCTTCGCCGTCGTTCGACATGGTGAGGGTTCCGGCGTCGAGGTCGCCCGCCTCGAAGTTGGCCGTCTGCTCCATGGAGCTGGCGTCGGTGGCGGCGGGGGCGACGACGCCGTCGTCATCGAGGTCACCGGACTGGCTGACCGCGTCGCGAAGCGAATCGCGCACGTCGGTGGCGAACTGGCTGAGAAGGTCGATCGGCAGGCCGCTGAGGCCGCCGAGATCCTCGGGATCGTCGATGTCGGCGGGATCGCCCAGGTAGTCGCCGAGGGCACCGAGGCCCGGGATGCCGCCGGCATCGCCGACGCCGCCGAGCGAACCGAGCGGGTCGCCGAGGGCGCCGTAGAGGTCGTGGAGCGCGTGGCGGGCCTGGTGCAGGGCGTCACCGATGTCGTCGCCCAGCTCCTGCGGCATGAACTCGCCGACGAGGTCCGCGCCCTCCTCGAGGAGGTCGCCCCCCAGCTCCTGGAGGTCGAACGGCAGCGAGGCGTCGAGCTGGCCCAGCACGGGGCCGAGGTCGGCGAGCACCTGGTCGAGGTCGACGCCGCCGAAGCCGGTCGGGAACCCGCCCATGCCGCCCGCAACGCCGGCGTCACCGGCGCCGGTGGCGACTGCGCTCTCGGACTGGTTGCCCACGCCGTAGTTGCCACCGGTGTTGGCGAAGCCGAGGCCGGCGTTCAGCACGTCGGCTTCCTGGATCTGGACGGTGGTGGCGGTGGGATCGGCGTGTTGGGTGACGTTGGTGGCCGAGTGGTTGCCGACCGCGTTGGCCTCGCCGCTGTTGATGGTGGCGGTGCCGTCCGAGGTGTTGGAGGCCAGCCCGAACTGCCCGAGCACGCCGACATCGATGGCCCCGGTGCCGGGGTCGAGGCCGGCCGCCTGGCCGACGGAGCTCGATCCGCTGGAGCGGTTGCCGATGCCGAGGTTGCCGCCGGTGTTGGCGAAGCCGGCCCCGACGTTGGTGATGTCGTTGGTCTGCGACTGGAGGGCGAAGTTGCCGCCCTCGATCTCCGCCGTCTGGGCGACGTTGGTCTCGGACGAGTTGCCGGCGGCCTGGGCGACGCCCGAATTGATGGTGGCGGCGCCGTCCGACTCGTTGGCCGCCATCCCAAAGTTGCCGACTACGCCCACGTCGGTGAAGCCGCTGCCCTCAGCGGACTGGAGCACGAACGCCGTGCCGTCGCTGTCGTTGCCGAACCCGAAGTTGAACCCGCTGTTGGCCAGGCCGATGCCGCCGTTGAAGACGTTCGAGTCCTGGTTCACGATGGCGCCGCCGAACGGGCCCTCGATGTTGCCGTCCGCCGTCTGGGTGACGTTGGTGAGACTCTCGTTGCCGACCGCCGCCGCAGCGCCGGTGGTGATCGTGGCCGCGCCGCCCGAACCGTTGGACGCCTCGCCGTTGTTGGACGCGATGCCGATCTCGTCGAGGGCGGTCCCGGCGGCGGTGGCCTGCTGGGGGGAGAGCCCGGCGCCGACGTTGCCGTAGTTCTCCGAGGTGTTGCCGAAGCCGAAGTTGGCACCGGTGTTGGCCACGCCGAGGCCGGCGTTGGTGACGTCGACCTCCTGGTTGATGATCATGAGGCCGCCGAGCTGACCGCCGGCGTCGCCGGTGGCCTTCTGGGTGACGTTGGTGACCGACTCGTTGCCGGTGGCCGAGCCGGCCCCCGTGTTGATGGTGGCCTTGCCGTTGGAATCGTTGTGGGCGGTGCCGTTGTTGTTGGCGAGCGCGCCGCCGTCGGCGTTGGCGTTCTGGAGCACGCCGGCGCCGTTGAGCGAGTCGTTGCCGATGCCGACGTTGCCGCCGGTGTTGGCCAGCGCCACGCCGGCGTTCAGGACCTCGGCGTCCTGGTTGATGACGAGGATGCCGCCGAGCTGGCCGTGCGCGGAACCGTGGGCCTGCTGGACGATGTTGGTCTCGGAGGCGTTGCCCACCGCGGTGGCCGCGCCGGTGGTGATCGACGCCGTGCCGTCGCTCTCGTTGAGGGCCGAGCCGTTGTTCGACGCGCTGGCGCCAGCGCCGCCGTCGGCGTTCTGGTTGGTGTCAGCGGTGTTGTCGGAGCTGTTGCCGATGGCGATGTTGCCGCCGGTGTTGGCGACCGCGGCGCCGACGTTGGAGACGTTGGCCTGCTGGTTGATCACCTGGATCACGCCGAGGTTGCCCGACACCGTGATCGTCTGGGTGGTGTTGGTGTTGCTCTTGTTGCCCGTGGCGGTGGCATCACCGGTGGTCACGCTGCCGGTGCCCGTGCTCTGCGCCGCGGCCTTGCCGCTATCGGTGTCCTGCGCGTGCGCAGCGTTGGCACCGAGCAGGGTGGCGAGGGCGCCACCACCGATCGACAGCGCGAGGTTGCGCACGAACCTCCCCGAAGGGGTCCGTTCCGCCAGTTCTTCGTGCTCGGTCAACAGTCCTCCAGGACGTGCAACGTGGCCCGGTTCCGCCGGGACCAGTTCGCAGACCTTACCGAACCGATGGTCCGGGGCGAAACAACGAGATCTGCGGACCACCCCGCCCGACAACGACAGAGGCCGCCCCGAAGGGCGGCCTCAGCCGGTTGTTGCTCGAAACGAGCTGGATCAGCTCAGGCGCTTGCTCACCCGACGGAAACCGAAGCCGGCCAGGAGGAGCATGAGGCCGAGGGCGGCCTCGACCTCGAGGGGCCCACCGGTCTTGGGCAGGCTCTGGATGCCCGGCTTGTCCGGGGTGGGGTTGGCCGCCGGCGGGGTGGGCGTGGGGACCTTGTCCTCGCAGTTCGGGTCGCCGACGCCACCGAAGCCATCGGAGCTGTTGCTGGCCTCGCCGTTGTTGCTGACCGTGCCGACGCCGTTGGCGGTCTGGTCGAGATCAGCGACGTTGGTGGAGGCGTTGCCGACACCGAGGTTGATGCCGCTGTTCGCCACACCAGCGCCCACGTTGGTGATCCCACCGTTGACCGAGGCGAAGGCACCGGCGCCGTCGACGGCGATGGCCTGCGTGAGGTCGCTGGTGGAGATGTTGCCGGCGCCGTTGGCGTTGCCGGTGCCGACCTTGCCGGTGCCGTTGGAGGCGTTCTTGGCGCCACCGCTGTTCACGACGGTCTGCGGGCCGACGAGCGGATCCGGCGCACCGGGATCGAGGGTGGCCAGCTGATCGGTGGTGGCCACGTTGCCGGAGATGTTCCCGACGGCGAGGTTCACACCCGAGTTGGCCACGCCGAAGCCGGCGTTCAGGATCACACCGGTGGTCGGCACGACCGAGAGGCCGTCGTCGACGCCGATGTCGAGGTACTGGTTGAGGCTGGTGGTCGACACGTTGCCGCTGGCCACCGCGTTGCCGGTGCAGGTGCAGGCGAAGCCGTCGGAGGTGTTGCTGGCCTCGCCGTTGTTCCCGACGGTGAGCGGGCCCACGACGGTGAGGTCACCGGCGGGGGCGGCCTCAGCGGTCTGCGGGGCGTCGGCACCGAGGAAGGCCGAGTTGGACGACAGGTTGCCGACCGAGGCGTTCACGCCGCTGTTGGCGACGCCGACACCGACGTTGGCCACGAAGCCGATCTGCGGGCCGACGACCAGGCCGAGGCCATCGACGTCGCCGAGCACGGCCTGGCTGAAGTTGGTGGCCGAGGCGTTGCCGGTGGCGAGGGCGCCGCCGGTGTGGACCTTGGCGGTGCCGTCGGAGCTGTTGAGGGCCCGACCGTTGTTGGTGACCGTGAGCGGGCCGATGACGTCGAGGTCGCCACCGCCGCCGGCGGTCGACACCTGGTCGACTCGGGCGAGGTTCTCGTCACCGTCGAGGGTGCCGGCAGCGTTGCCGATGCCCAGGTTCACGCCGCTGTTGGCGATCCCGGCGCCGGCGTTGACCACCGCACCGACCTGGAAGTTCGGCACCACACCGAGGCCGCCCTCGCCGATCGTGCCGTCGGCGTGCTGGCCGAAGGCCGTGGCCGACACGTTGCCCTGGCCCTGGGCGTTGCCCGTGCGGAGGAGCGCCGTGCCGTCGGAGGCGTTGCTGGCCTCGCCGGCGTTGGACACCGTGAGGGGCTGGCCGAGGAACCCGAGCGGGGTGTCGAGGCCGACCGTGAGGTCGCCGTCGGGGATGACGTTGGCAACCTGGTCGAGGCCCGGGTCGCCGAGGTCGGGGCCGACGTCGTTGTTCGAGATGTTGCCGACACCGGCGTTGAGGCCGCTGTTGCCGACGCCGAGGCCGAGGTTGGCCACCCCACCCAGCTGGGTGTTGATCACCGCACCGCCGCCGTCGACGGTGGCGTCGACCTCCTGGCGGAAGCGGGTCTCGGAGGTGTTGCCAGTGCCTTCGGCGTTGCCGGTGATGATCCCGGCCGTGCCATCGGAGGCGTTGCTGGCCTCGCCGGCGTTGGAGACGACGATGCTGCCGGCGGTGAGGTCACCGTCGGGGACCACGTTGGCTTCCTGGACGAGGGCGGCTTCGTTGTTCGAGGCGTTGCCGACGGCCAGGTTGAGGCCGCTGTTGGCCACGCCGAGGCCGGCGTTGAGCACGCCACCGGCCTGGGTGTTGATGCCGATGCCGAGGCCGTTGATCTCGCCGTTGGCCGACTGGGTGAGCTCGGTGCCGCTGTTGTTGCCGGCGCCGGCGGCGTGCCCGGTCCAGACGGCGGCGTTGCCGTCGGAGGCGTTGGCGGCGGTGCCGGAGTTGTTGACGATCACCGGGCCGGTGGCCGTGATGTCGCCGGTGATCCCGCCACCGAGGGTGGCGGTCTGGTCGGCGACGGCGCTGCTCTGGGCGGCGTTGCCGATGGCGGCGTTGAGCCCGGAGTTGGCCACGCCCACGCCCACGTTGGCCACGCCGGCCACCTGGGTGTTGATGACGGCGCCGAGGCCGTCGATGGAGGCGTTGCTCTCCTGCCCGAGCACCGTGCTGCTGCGGTTGCCGGTGGCGGCCGCGTTGCCCGTGTGGATGGTGGCCGTGCCGTCGGAGGCGTTGGACGCCTCGCCGTTGTTGGCCATCACGAGGGTGTCGGCGTCGAGGTCGCCGGTCAGGTCGATGGTGGCGCCCTGGGTCAGGGTGGCGTCATCGGTGGCCGAGGCGTTCACGCCGCCGTCGTTGACCGCGTCGGGGTGGTTCGGCAGGGAGGTGCCGGGGGCCCGGAACTGGTCACGCAGGTAGTTGCCGGCGTCCTGGAGCAGGTCGAGCGGGTTCTCGGGCAGCTGGCCGAGCGAGGCGGTGGCGTCGCCAACCGGGATGGCACCGCCGCCGAGCGCACCGAGCGGCGCGAAGTAGGGGCCGACCTCGTCGAGGGCTTCCTGGATGAACGGGTTGAAGAGCTGCTCGACGCCCTCGATGCCGTTGACGGTGATCGGGGGCAGCGGGCCGGTGGACGGCAGGGGCTCGAGGGCGATGCCCGCGTCGGCACCAGCGACGCCAGCGGCCGCAGCGTTGGACGAGAAGTTGCCGATGGCGACGTTCCCGCCGCTGTTCGCCACACCGACACCCGCGTTGACGACGGTGGCGATCTGGGTCTGCACGGCGATGCCGTTGGGGTCGATCTCCTGGCTGAGGGCCGTCTCGGAGTCGTTGCCGACCGCCGAGGCGTCACCGGTGGTGATGGTGCCGGTGCCGTCGGAGTCGTTCGACGCCAGGCCGAACTGGCCGATCACCCCGACGCCGACACCGTCAGCCGGATCGCCGTCGGCGAGCAGGTCGGCCGACTGGGCAACACCGGCCTCGTTGAAGGAGACGTTGCCGACACCGGCGTTGAGGCCGGAGTTGGCGGCACCGAGGCCGACGTTGACGATGGCGTTGCCCTGCGTCTGCAGGTTGAACGCGCCGCCCGTGGTCTCGGCGGTCTGCGAGACGTCGGTCTGGGAGCGGTTGCCGGCGGCGAAGGCGCCACCGGAGTGCACCGCACCCGTGCCGCTCGAGGCGTTGCTGGCCTTGCCGAAGTTGCCGACCACGCCGACATCGTCGAACCCGTCGCCGGAGGCTTCCTGGTTGGCGTCGGCGAAGTTCACGCTGCCGTTGCCGAGGGCCTGGTTGAGGCCCGAGTTGGCCGCGGCCACACCGGCGTTGACGACGTTGGAGTCCTGGGTGATGACCGAACCGCCGAAGGCGCCGTTGATGGTGCCGTTGGCCGACTGGTCGACCCGGGTGCGGGAGTCGTTGCCCACCGCGCCGGCGTCGCCGGTGGTGATGATGGCGTTGCCGTCGCTCCAGTTGGAGGCCTCGCCGTTGTTGGAGGCCACGCCGATGTCGCCACCGGCGCCGGTGAGGGTGGCCAGCTGCGGCGAGCCCGCCCCGAGACCACCGACGTTGGCTTCGCTGAACGAGTCGTTGCCGACGGCGGTGTTGCCACCGGTGTTGGCGGCGGCGATGCCGGCGTTGAGGACGAAGGCGTCCTGGTCGATGATCATCAGGCCGCCCATCGAGCCGCCGGCCGAGCCGGAGGCCTTCTGGACGATGTGGGTGTCGGACTTGTTGCCCGTGGCCGAGGCGTTGCCGCTGTTGATGACGGCCTTGCCGTTGGAGTCGTTGGTGGCGGCGCCGTTGTTGTTGGCCAGGCTGCCGTCGCTCGTGGACTCCTGGAGCAGGCCGGCGCCGTTGTTCGACGTGTTGCCCACCGCGGTGTTGCCGCCGGTGTTGGCAGCCGCGAAGCCGACGTTGTTGACCGTGGCGTCCTGGTTGATGACGAGGATGCCGCCGAGGGTGCCCTGGGCGCTGCCGTGGGCCTCCTGGACGAGGTTGGTGTTCGACCGGTTGCCGACCGCCGAGGCGTTGCCGGTGTTGATCAGGGCCGAGCCGTTGGAGCCGTTGGCGGCGTTGCCGTTGTTGCTGGCGCCACCGGTGACCCCGCCGTCGGAGGTCTGACCAGCCGTGGCGTTGTTGGTGGAGGCGTTGCCAATGGCGATGTTGCCGCCGGTGTTGGCCACCCCCACGCCGACGTTCGAGACGTTGGCCTGCTGGTTGATGACCTGGATGACGCCGAGGTTGCCCGAGACGGTGACCGTCTGGGTCGAGTTGGTGCCCGACTGGTTGCCGACCGCGCTGGCGTCGCCGGTGCCCGTGGAGCCCGCGCCGTCCGAGGCGGTGCCGGCGGCACCGTCGTCTGCCTGTGCCACGCCTGCGCCGAGCAGGGTGAGCAGTGCACCACCGGACAGGGTGAGCGCAAGGTTTCGGACGAAGCGTCCGCTTGCGTTCCGGTCCAGTTCTTCACTGGTGCTGGTAGCCAAGTGTCTCCTCCAGGAGGTCAGGCGGCCGGGGGACCGCCGGTAAAAGATCGAGTTCGAGCAACGACGGCCTCCACCCTGGGGCCGCCACGAAGGTAGCAACAACAGCACGGCCAGGGGCAGCGCCCCGTAGCCGTAGCCGGGAGAGCTTGCCGCTCCCTGACCTCGGAGTCAAACAGTCAAGGGGCTCGCGAGCCGGGGGGAAGGTGCGCCGGCGCGGTTCCTCGGCCCCTGACCCCTGCTCGCACGGCCCGGGCAGGTAGCGTGGCGGGTTGCGCCTTCCACCCCCCTGTGGGTGAATGGCTCCCTACCTCGATGCAGCGATCCACCCCCCAGCCCGACGATTTCGACGCGCGCCAGCAGGCCCGCCAGGCCGGGTTGGCGCGGCCCAAGCCGCCCCGGGTGATCGTCTCGGGCGACGAAGCCGAGGATGCCTCCGAATGGGAGGTGGTGGTCGTCGAGAACGAGGCCATCGACGACGAGCGCGCGCTCGAGATCGCCCGCCAGCGCCACCAGCAGCAGCGCCTGGCCAACCTGCCGTCGCTCGACGAGCGGGACATCGCCCAGGCCCTGGGTATCGGCACCGAGGGCGAGGCCGAGGCCGCCGACGGGATCGATTCCGACGCCTTCGTCCTCCCGGACGACACCCCGCCGGCCCGGCGGATCGTGGGCCCGGCCCCGATGCCCGTCGGCCTCATCTTCGATGGCGTCGAGGAGCCCGGGGAAGAGAGCCCCGGGGAGGATGCGTCCGCCCACTTCAACCTCGAGGATCCCCCGGAGCCCGAGTCGCTCGATGAGGTCCGCTTCGCCGACCCCGACCCCGATCCCGAGCCGGACGGGGTCGATCCGGAGCTGGCCGTCGACCTCGAGGCTGGCGTCGAGCCCGCCGCCGGTGACGAGCAGCACCTGCCGGTCACCTCCTGGAACCCGGCCCCGCTCGAGCCGCGGGTCACCTTCGACGACGTCGACCTCGGCTTCTACGACATCGGCGACGAGGCCATCGACGCGCCGGTGATCCCCGACGAGGTGCCCGAGGCGGCTCCCGAGGAGGCGGCCGGCCTCGATCGCGATGACGAGACCGTGCCGAACGACGACCCGCACCACGACTTCTACGCCGTGGACGACAAGGACCCCGTCACCGCCCTCGAGCCGCCGAAGCCGAAGGAGGTCGTCCCGCCCACCGAGCCGGTGAAGCTGTGGGGCACCGGTCGCGCCAAGCAGGTCGACGGCAAGGTCTACGCCCCCGGCGAGGTGCCGCCCGACGAGGTGATCCCCGAGGACGACGACGACTTCGCCTCGTCGTTCCCGATCGACCCCGACGAGTTCCTCACCGAGGAAGGCGCGGAGGTCGACGTCAACGAGCTCGACTACGCGAGCGTGTTCGGCCCCGTCGACGCGCCCTCTGCCCTCACGCCGGTGCCGGTGGCGGCCCCGGTCCACGACCTCGATCCCATGGAGGTGGCGGCCCACGCGCCGATCACCGAGTCGCCGGCCCGCCGCCGGCGTCGCAATG
>JALYWQ010000135.1 GCA_030852625.1 Actinomycetota bacterium | reverse complement strand
AGCTCGGCGTGCGCATCGAGCGGGGCACCAAGGTGGAGTCGCTCGAGGAGCTCGACGTCGACCCCGCCACCGTCGTGCTCGCGCTCGCGCCGGGAGCAGCGCGCCGCCTGCTGGCCGACGACTCGCTCCGCCCCGAGTCGCCCCGGGTGGCCCTGCTCGACGTGGGTCTCACGTCCCGCCGTGGCGACCCATACATCGTGAGCGACCTCGACGAGGGCGCCTTCGTCGACCGCTTCACCGCGGTCGACCGCACGTTGGCGCCCGCCGGACACGAGCTGGTGCAGGTGTCGGTCGGCATGCGCCCCCACGAGTCGCTCGAGGCCGCCGAAGATCGCATCGAGGCGCTGCTCGACCTGTCGTTCGTCGGCTGGCGCGATCGCACCACGTGGCGGCGCCGGGCCGCGGTGTCGGAGTCGACCGGCGCCCTCGACCTGCCGGGCACCACCTGGCGGGACCGCCAGCCCGTCCGTCACTCGAGCGGCGCCTGGCTGGCGGGCGACTGGGTTGCTGCACCTGGGCACCTGGCCGAGGTGAGCTGCGCCAGCGCCATCGAGGCCGCCAACGGCGCGGTGCGGGCGGCGGCCGGAGGGAGCTCGATGCCAGCGGTGCGGGCGGTCCGCTGATCCGGCGTCGCCGGGCCACCCGCAACTAGGGTCGGTCCATGCGCAAGTGGGCTACGAACTCGCCGGTGAGTGCTGGGGTGCTGCTGGTCGTCGCCGGCTTCATCGCCCTGTTCCTCGCCTGGAACGGCGCCGCCAACAAGGACTACGTGGAGGGCCAACTCCCCTACGTGATCTCCGGCGGCCTGGTCGGCATGGGCCTGATCGGCGCCGGCCTCACCGTCGTCAACGTGCAAGCCCGTCGCCAGGACCAGGCCGAGCTCGTCGCCAAGCTCGACGAACTCACCGAGGCCCTCGCGGCGCGTGACGCCGACGCGGCACCGGCGTCGTCGGCCCGCGGCCGCCTGCGCGCCACCTCGTAGCCCGGCAGGGCCTACAGGGCCAGGCAGGGCAGGAACACCTGGACCGGGCTGCGATCGACGGCGTCGATGAGTCCGTTCTGGTCGTACCGTCTGACCACCATGGACGCCACGAACCTCGCCGACCTGTACGAGTTGCCCCTGCTCGAGTGGTCCTTCGTCACCGAGCGCCTCGACGCCGGCGTGCCCCAGGCGCCCGGCACGGGCGGTTCCGACCGGCACACCTGCTGGCTGGCCACCCTCGACGCCGACGGGTCACCCCACGTCACCGGCATCGGGGCGATGTGGCACGACGGCACGTTCTGGTTCGAGACGGGCGAGGGCACCCGCAAGGGCCGCAACCTCGCCCGTGACCCCCGCTGCTCCATCAGCGTGGCGACGCACGAGTTCGACCTGACGTTGGAGGGCACCGCCGAGCTCGTCGAGGAGCCGGCTGTGGTCGCCCGCATCGCGGCCCTGTTCGCGGCCGACGGCTGGCCCTGCAAGGTCGACGAGAGCGGCACCCGCCTGACGGCGCCGTTCAGCGCCCCCTCAGCCGGGTCGCCACCCTGGGCCGTCTACCGGGTCGCAGCGACCACCGCCATGGCCCTGTGCACGGTCGAGCCAGGCGGCGCCACCCGCTGGACCTTCTGACGCCGCACATCGGCGACGCCGGCAGGCTGTGTCGGCCCCGCGCGGTCAGTTGGCGGCGGCCGCCGTCAGCCGATTGGCCCGGGCGGCCCGATCTTCCGACCGGTCGCCGGGACGACCGCGCTCGACGGCTGGTGCTGGGCGTCTCCGGCGAAGTCGACCCGGGCCTGCCCGGTGAGCAGCGCGATGAGGACGCCCGGCTGGCCCGAGAGGAACACGGGGCAACCCACGTAGCCGAAGAAGTCGGTGGTCCCCTTGCAGATGATGAAGCCCCCGGCCGAGAACACCAGCTCCCTGCCCGGCAGCGCGCGTGTGTAGTCGGCGAAGAGCGGCTCGCCGAGGATGGCCTCGAACGACCGCTCCACGTACAACAGCCCCCCCAGCCCCGGGAGCTCAGGATGGTTGAGGAACCCACCCGCCCTCAGCACCGACGGGGCTCGATCGTCGGCCGCCGCCACCGTCCCGGTCCCGGGCGAGCCCGAAACCACCAGGGTCGTGGCCAACACGACCGCGGCTACCACGGTTCTGATCCTTCGCATCGCCCTGCTCCCCCTGCTGTGCGCCGCCTGGCCCGCCGTCCGCATCAAAAGTACACCGCCCTGGGCGGTCGAGGCCGTGCGCAGTGTGACGAACCCGGAAGGGCAGGTTCAGCCGAGGTAGAGCTTGCGGATCTTGTCGCCGTCGCGGAGCTGCTTGCCCCGCAGGGTGGTGGTGACCTCGCCCTGGTCGACGAAGTAGCCGACGTCGGCCACCTCGAGGGCACCGACGTTCTGCTCGACGAGGATCACGGTGGTGCCCTCCTCCGAGAGCGAGCGGCAGATCTTCAGGATCTCCTTGACGATCACCGGGGCCAGGCCGAGCGAGGCCTCGTCGACAACGAGCACCTTGGGGTTGGCCATGAGGCCACGGCCCATCGCGAGCATCTGCTGCTCGCCGCCGGAGAGGGTGCCGGCCAGCTGGTTGCGGCGCTCCGAGAGGCGGGGCAGCACCGTGTACACGTGCTCCCGCTGGTCGGCGACCCAGGCCTTGTCGCCCCGCTGGGTCCAGGAGCCGACCTGCAGGTTCCGCTCCACGGTGAGGTCGCCGAAGACGTGGCGGCCCTCGGGCACCATCACCACGCCGGCCCGCACGCAGCTGGCGGTGGACCAGCCGGTGATGTCCTGGCCGTTGACGAGCACCTTGCCGCCGGTGGGACGCACGGCGCCGCACAGCACCTTCACCGCAGTGGACTTGCCGGCCCCGTTGAGGCCGAGCAGCACGGCCACCTCGCCCGGCTTCACCGACAGGGAGAGCTTGTGCAGGACAGGCTGCGGGCCGTAGCCGGCCTCGATGTCGACCAGCTCCACCATCGCCGGCGACGACGCCTCGAGCGTGGCGTCGAGCTCGTCGACCGGAGTGGCCTTCAGGCGGGAGGTCCTAGGCAAGGCTGGTCACCCCCTCGCCCATGTAGGCCTCGGCCACCTGGGCGTTGTCCCGCACCTCGTCGGGCCGGCCTTCGGCGAGGAGGGCGCCGAAGTTGAGGACGTAGACGTAGTCGGAGGTGCGCAGCACGAGGGGCACGTGGTGCTCGATGAGCACGACCGAGATGCCGAGCTCGTCTCGCATCTGCTCGACCCGGTGGCAGAAGTCGCTCCCCTCCTCGGCGCTGGCGCCGGCGAGCGGTTCGTCGAGCATGAGGATCGACGGGTCGGTGGCCAGCACTGCGGCCACCTCCACCATCTTCAGCGTGCCGTAGGGAAGCCCGCTGATGCGCCGGTCCCGCACGTCGCCCAGGCCCATGAAGTCGAGCACGTCGTCGGCCCGGCGGCGGAGCAGGCGCTCCTCGCGACGAGAGGCCGGCGTGCCGACGATGGCGGCCAAGCCGTTCGACTTCACGGAGGCGTGCTGGGCGACCACGAGGTTCTCGAGCACCGAGAAGCTGCGGACCAGGCCCACCTGCTGGAAGGTGCGACCGAGGCCTCGCATCGCCCGGGCCTCGGGCTTCAGGTCGGTGACGTCGTCCCCGAACAGCCGCACCCGACCGCGGGTGGGCGAGTAGAAGCCCGACACGCAGTTGAAGAGCGTGGTCTTGCCGGCGCCGTTGGGACCGAGGATGCCGACGATCTCACCCTCGCCGACGTGGAGCGACACGTCGGACAGGGCCTGCACGCCGCCGAAGCGGATCGACACCGAGTTGGTGTCGAGGACAGCTTGATCAGGGTTACGGCCGGGCACCCATGCCTCCTGCCTGCGCCGGGGTGTCGGCTTCGAGGTCCTTCTCGAAGCGTCCACCGCGGAGCCATCGGAGCAGCGGTCCCTGCTGCTGGGCGATGCCACCCGGGAACATCGTGAGGGTGAGCAGCAGGAGGAGGGCGCCGATGGCGGGCTCCCAGGTGGCCTCCAGCTGCGTGAACGGGAAGACGTGCCAGTTCTCGTGGGCCCGGTCGAGCAACGTGGGCAGCGCCGCGAAGAGGGCCCCGCCCTGCACCACCCCCCAGCGGTTGCCCATGCCACCGACCACGGTCATGAGGAGGAACGTGATCGACAGGCTGAGCCCGAAGTCCTCCTTCGACACGATCTGCTCGATGGAGGCGAAGAGGCCGCCGGCCACCCCGGCGATGGCGCCGGAGATCACGAACGCCAGCAGCTTGTGCCCGGTGACGTCGATGCCCCACGACGCCGCCACCCGCTCGTCGTCCCGCAGGGCCTGGATGGCACGACCGGCTCGGCTCGAGGTGAGGCGCCAGTCGAACAGCAGGGCCAGACCGGCCATGCCGATGCAGAGGTAGGCGTAGCGGATGTCGGTCTGGAACATCGACGGACGGGCCGCGGGCTGGCCGGCACCGCCGCCGGTGAGGAACCGGATGTTGAACAACGTCTCCTGGGCGAAGAGGCCGAAGGCGATGGTGACGAGGGCCAGGTAGAGCCCGCTCACCCGGAGGGCCACACCGCCGAGCACGAGGGCCGCCGCCATCCCGACGAGGGCCGACACGCACAGCGCAGCCCCGAAGGGCATCCCGAGCTCGGTGAGGGCGTAGCCGGAACCGAAGGCGCCGAGCCCGAGGAAGGCGGCGTGGCCGAGCGAGGCCTGGCCGGCGTAGCCCACCAGCACGTTCATCGAGATGGCCATGATGGCGTAGACGGCGGCTCGGCTGACCACGCTCAGGTACACCGAGGGCACCAGGTGCGGGATGGCCAGCACCACGAGGAGCAGCACGAGCAGCACCCCGAGCCGGGCCGGGCCCCGCTGACGCAGCGGCGTGGCGGCGCTCATCCGCTCCTCCCGAGGAGGCCCTGCGGTCGCACGAGCAGCACGGCGAGGAGCACCACGAGCACGGCCAGCTGCGGCGGGCCCGGGACCTCGAGGTCGAACGACGTGACGATCTGGATGGCGGCCTGGCTGACGATGCCGAGGGCGAAGCCGCCGACGACGGCGCCCACCATCGAGGTGATCCCGCCGAGCACCACGCCGGTGAAGGCCGGGATGAGGAAGGTGGAGGTGACGAGGCCCGGCGTGAGGCTCTCGAACACCCCGGCGCCGAGGACACCGGCGAGGGCGCCGAGGGCACCAGCGGCCCCCCAGGCCATGGCCCGCATCCGTTCCACGGGTACGCCCTGGAGCTCGGCCGCGAAGGGGTCCTCGGCGGTGGCGAGGAGCGCCACGCCCGGCGCGCTGCGGAAGAAGGCGGCGAGGAGCACGGCCACCCCGGCCAGCACGGCGAGGATCACGATGGTGTGCCACTCCACCACGATGTCGACGATGGGCAGGTCGAAGCCGCCTGCCACCGGTCGGGGGAAGAGGCGGCCGCGGGGCTCGAACCAGTTGATCTCGACGGTGGTGAGCAGGAGCGCGACCGCGGCGGTGGCCACCAGCGACGTCACCGGGGAGACCTTGCCGAGGGGTCGGATCACGACGGCGTAGAGCACCACGCCGAGCAGGGCACCGATCACCACCGCGAACAGGATCGCGGGCAGCAGCAGGCCCTTGTGCACCTCGGGGTCGCCGGCCACCTTGAAGTGGGTCATCACGAGGAACGCCGCGAAGGCCGGCACCGTGCCGAGCTCACCCTGGGCGAAGTTGAGGATGCGGGTGCTCCGGTAGACGAGGGCCAGCCCGAGCCCGACGAGGCCGAAGATGGCACCCCGCTGGATGCCGAACACGATGACCTCGACGAAGGCGTCCATCGGTCAGAAGCCGGAGGCGAAGGTGGCGAGGGTCTTGTGCTCGCCCGAGGCGCAGTCGGCCTGCAGGACGTGCACCTGGTTGGCGCCGAAGTGATCGCCGGCCGAGTAGCTCAGCTGTGGGTACACCTTCGTGGCGATGCCCTTTTGCTGCTCGAGCATCCGCACGAAGTCCTCCCGGGTGAGGTCGGTGCTGCCGTAGGTCTGCTCGTAGCGCTTGAACGCCTCGTGGGCCACCGAGGCCAGGCCCCAGAGGGCGAGGGCCAGGTCGTCGGTGGGGGTGCCGAGCTGCTGGGAGGCCTGGAAGAACTCGGGCACGTTGGTGCGGGCCCAGTCGAGGCCGGGGAAGGGCGAGAAGAAGATCCCCTTGTCGACGCCGGGGCAGCCCGACCCGAGCACGGCGTTGAGGCCCTTGCTGATGCCCACGCCGATGTACTGCGGCTTGTAGCTCTGCGTGCCGGCCTGCTGGGCGAAGCGGATGTAGTCGGACGGTGAGCTGAGGATGAAGAGCACCTGCACGCCGGCGCCCTTCATCTCGCTGGCGAACGAGGTGATCCAGGCGTCGTTCCCCTTCGGGTGCCGCATGGTCTTGAAGTAGGTGAGGCCCTGCTTCTTCACCGCCGCGTCCCACGCTGCGGTGGCATCGTCGAAGTTGGGGGTGTCGGTGATGATGGCGCCCACCTTCTGGCCGGCGAAGTTCTTCTTCACGAACTGGGCCAGCAGGTCGGCCTGCTGCGGGTAGCTCATCGAGGTGGCGAAGTAGTTCTCCAGGCCCTTCAGCCCCACCTCGGTGACCCCGGCCGAGAAGTACGGGAGCTTGGCCTGCTGGGCGTACTGGCCGCATGCCTGGATCTGGTCGGTGCCGCCGGCGCCCACCACGAGGAAGCTGTTGGAGCCGAGCTCCCGGCAGGCCTGGATGGCGGTGTTGGGCGTGTACTTGTCGTCCTTGAAGGACACCTCCACCTTCGAGCGCCCCAGCACCTTCTGACCCTGGATCTCGGTGACGTAGCGCCAGTAGGTGTCGCGGGCCTTCTCGAAGGACTCCGCCGGGAGCGGCGCGGCGCCGGTGACCGGGGCGTGGATGCCGATGCGGATGGTGTCGGCGGTGACGCCGGTCTTGTCCTTGCCCGACAGGGTGAGCTTCGGGCCCGCCCCGCCGCCGGCGGTGCCACCT
>JALYWQ010000157.1 GCA_030852625.1 Actinomycetota bacterium | reverse complement strand
AGCGCGTACGCCACCGTCGGCGCCCGCATCGGCGCCCTCCTCATCGACGGCCTGCTCACCGTGCTCACGGCGGTTCCCGCCGTCGTCATCCTGTTCGTCGGCCCGACCGAGATCGACGACTGCAGGGTCGATGCCAGCGGCGACTACGACCCCGACGGCGCCTTCCGTGGCCTCTGCGAAGAACCCACCGGCGGCGCCATCGCGGCGGCAGTCGTGGTCGGCGCCATCCTCGTGCTGGGCTTCGCGCTCTACCAGGCCCACCGGCAGGGCACCCGTGGCCACACGATCGGCAAGTCGGCCGTCGGCATCCAGGTGATCGATGCCCACACCGGCGCCTACATCGGGTTCGGCCGCTCGATCGGGCGCACCCTGTTCCGGCAGTTCATCTCCGGCAACGTGCTCCTCCTCGGCTACCTGTGGGCCCTCTGGGATTCGCGGAACCAGACCTGGCACGACAAGGTCGTGAACTCGGTCGTCGTCAAGGCGTAGCGAGGGTGGCCGAGCTCACCACCGTCGCCGACGACGAGGCCGTCATCCACGACGGGCTCGCGGTGCGGCGCCACCAAGGCCTCACGCCCGGCACCGACCACGAGCTCGACGGGTTCGCCTTCCGCACCCTGCCCGACCTGGGCGAGCGGCTCGCCGTGCTCACCACCGTCAACGACGTGCACTTCGGCGAACAGGAGTGCGGCGTCATCGACGGGCTCGACGTCGGCCCCATCTTCCAATCCGAGCCCGACGCTGATCCCTACCCGGAGGTGATGAACCGGGCCGCCATCTCGGCGATGGCGGCCATCGACCCCGACCTCGTGGTGGTGAAGGGCGACCTCACCTGCAACGGCACCGACGAGGAGTACGCCGACTTCTGCGCGGCCTACGAGCCGGCCTTCGGCGACCGGCTGCTCCACGTACGGGGCAACCACGACGGCTACTTCGGCGGCACCTACGCCGCCGAGTCGATGCAGCGGGTGGACCTGCCCGGCGTCACCGTCGCCCTGCTCGACACCACCGACCCCGGCCACACGCCGGGACGGGTCACCGCCGAGCAGCTCGAGTGGCTCGACGACCTGGCCGGCACCGCCGACCGACCCGTGCTGCTGTTCGGCCACCACCACGTGTGGAGCCCCGACTCGACCCAGCGGCCCGACTCCTACTTCGGCATCCTCCCCGACCCCTCGGAGCGGCTCGTCGAGGTGGTGGCCCGCCACCCCGGCATCCTCGGCTACTTCGCCGGCCACACCCACCGGAACCGCGTGCGCCGCATCCGGGCCACCGGCGACCGGCCGTGGGTGGAGGTGGCGTGCGTGAAGGACTACCCCGGCACGTGGGCCGAGTACCGGGTGCACGAGCGGGGCGTGCTGCAGGTGCACCGCCGCATCTCCACGCCAGAGGCCATGGCGTGGAGCGAACAGACCAGGGAGATGTACGCCGGCACCTACGCCGACTACGCCCTCGGTTCGCTCGAGGAGCGCTGCTTCGCCATGCTCTCTCCCGCATGACGCCGCCGCCTCGACGAGGTCCACTCACCGACATCCGGGTGCTCGACCTGTCGACGGTCGTGGCCGGTCCGGGCGCGGCCCGCTACTTCGCCGACTTCGGCGCCGACGTCCTGAAGATCGAGCGACCCGGCACCGGCGACAGCACCCGCGGGATGGGCATGCCCCACCCCGCCGACGGCACGTCGCTGTACTGGAAGCTCCTGTCGCGCAACAAGCGGTGCGCCACCCTCGACCTGAAGGACGACGACGACCGCGAAACCCTGCTCTCCCTCGTCGCCGACGCCCACGTCGTCATCGAGAACTTCCGGCCCGGCACCCTCGAGCGACTCGGCCTCGGGCCCGAGGTGCTGCGGGCCCGCAACCCGCGGCTCGTGATCACGCGGGTGACCGGGTTCGGACAGGACGGGCCCTACGCGGGGCGGGCCGGCTTCGCCACCCTCGCCGAAGCGATGTCGGGCTTCGCGGCGATCAACGGCGAGCCCGACGGCGGCCCGCTGCTCCCTCCGATCGCGCTCACCGACGAGGTCACTGCGATGGCGGCGGCCTTCGCCACCATGGCTGCGCTGTGGTCAGGCGTGGGCCAGGTGGTCGACGTGAACCTGCTCGAGTCGCTCTACCAGTGCATGGGCCCGCTCCCCGGCGCGTACGCGGCGACCGGCTACCTGCAGCCGCGGCTCGGGTCGGGCATCCCGTACTCGGTGCCCCGCGGCACGTGGCAGTGCGCCGACGGCGGCTGGGTGGCGGTGTCCACCTCGGCCGAGTCGGTGGCCGCCCGCGTCATGGCGCTCATCGGGTTCGGTGACCGGGCCGACCTGGCCAGCTTCGCCGGCCGCATCGCCGCCCGCGACGAGATCGACGCCCGCATGGCCGAGTGGTGCGGCGCCCGCCCCTTGGCCGAGGTCCTCCAGGAGTTCGAGCGGGCCGAAGCTGCTGC
>JALYWQ010000106.1 GCA_030852625.1 Actinomycetota bacterium | reverse complement strand
CCCTCGGGCACCTTGAAGCCCTCGGTGAAGATCTTGAAGTGGTGGATCAGCGCTTCCATCGACTCGTCGATGCGAGCGCGGGGCGGCGGGGTGACCTTCTTGTCCTGGATCCGGTAGTCGCCCTGCGGCATGAGGTCGAGGATCTGCCGGATGATCTTGATCGACTCCCGCACCTCGTTGAGGCGGATGGCGTAGCGGTCGAAGCAGTCGCCGTAGTCGCCGACGACCACGTCGAAGTCGACCTGCTCGTAGAAGAGGTAGGGCTGGTCCTTGCGGAGGTCCCACGGCACGCCGGTAGAGCGCAGGATCGGGCCGGTGGCGCCGAGGCAGATGGCCTCCTGCGACGTGATGACGCCGACGCCCTGCAGCCGCTCGCGGTAGATCGGCTGGCCGGTGAGGAGGATGTCGTACTCCTCGAGGCTCGGCGGCACGGAGTCGATGAACTTGAGGACCGTGTCGCGCCACCCGGGCGGGAGGTCGGCGGCAACACCGCCGGGGCGGATGTAGTTGTGGTTCATCCGCAGACCGGTGATGGCCTCGAGCACGCGGAGGCCTTCCTCACGGTCGCGCCAGCCGTAGATCATCATCGACACTGCGCCGATGTCCATGCCGTTGGTGGCGAGGAAGAGGAGGTGGCTGGTGACCCGGTTGAGCTCGGTGAGCAGCATCCGGATCCACTGGGCCCGCTCGGGGATGTCCTCGTCGATGCCGAGCAGCTTCTCGGTGGTGAGCGAGAACACCAGCTCGTTGAAGAGCGGCGCCGCGTAGTCCATGCGGGTGACGTTGGTGGGGCCCTGGAGGTAGGTGAGCTCCTCACCGGTCTTCTCCATGCCGGTGTGCAGGTAGCCGATGATCGGCTTCGTGCGCAGCACGGTCTCGCCCTCGAGCTCGAGCATGAGACGCAGCACACCGTGGGTGCTCGGGTGCTGCGGCCCCATGTTGATGATCATCGTCTGGTCTTCCGCCGGGCCCTCGCCCACCAGCTCCGACGCGTCGGCCTCGGAGAGGCGGAGGGTGGCGCCGAGCTCGCGCAGCAGCTCCTCGGCGGTGGCCCCGCTGCGCGGCGCCATCTCCTGGGCGCCCTCGCCGGTCTCGATGCCGGACAGTCGCTCGTCGAGGCTCATCGGATGACCTTCATCGGGCGTCGCTCGGGGCCTTGAACTGCACGGGGATGCGGCCGACGGCCTCGTCCTTGCGCAGGGGGTGGCCGTCCCAGTCCTCCGGGAGGAGGATCCGGGTGAGGTCCGGATGGTCGGCGAAGGTGATGCCGAAGAGGTCGTAGACCTCCCGCTCCATGGCCTCCGTGCCGGGGTGGACGTCGAACAGCGACGGGCACGTGGGGTCGGCAGCCGGCACCTGCACTCGCAGGCGGAGCCGCGAGCCGGTGGCGTGGGAGATCAGCAGGACGACGACCTCGAACCGCTCGGGCGCGATGCCCGCCGGGAGGTGCCGGTCGGCCTTGTAGGTGAGGTAGTCGACGGCGGTGACGTCGAGGCACATGCGGTAGCCCTCGTCGTCGCGCAGCTTGCACACCAGCTCCACGAGCTGCTCGCGCGTGGGGTGCAGCACGGTCTGCCCGCGGCTCGCGGTGACCGGCACGCCGTGGAGCAGCTCCTGCTCCGGTGCGGCTTCAATCGCCTCGTCCTCGGCCGCCTCGACCGATTCGTCGTCGGCCACGTCAACTGCTCCCGGAGGAGGAGAGCACGACCGGCTGCGACGAGGGCTGGCCGTCGACCTGCTCGACGTGCAGCCCGAGCCCGGTGCCCGGCTTGCGGCGGGTGAGCTCGGTGTCGCGGATCTTCTCGTGGAGGGTGTTGATGGCGTGGATCAACGTCTCCGGCCCCGGGGGGCAGCCCGGCGCGTACACGTCGACCGGCACGACCTGGTCGACACCCTGCACGAGGGCGTAGTTGTTGAACATCCCCCCGGTGCTGGCGCACACGCCCATGCTGATGACCCACTTGGGCTCCATCATCTGGTCGTAGATCTGCCGCAGCACCGGCGCCATCTTCTGGCTGACCCGACCGGCCACGATCATGAGGTCGGCCTGGCGGGGCGAGGCCCGGAAGGTCTCCATGCCGAAGCGGGAGATGTCGTAGTGGGCGCCGCCCGTTCCCATCATCTCGATGGCGCAGCAGGCCAGGCCGAAGGTGGCCGGCATCACCGACATGCGGCGGGACCACTTCACGAAGTCCTCGAGCTTCCCGGTGAGGAAGTTGTGGTCGAGGCCCTCGAGGCCCTTGCTCACGTCCCAGGCCATCAGGCGGCCGGCTCCGCTTCGCGTCCTTCGAGCCCCACGTGCTTGATGCGCCGCACCGTGCTGGAAGCGGTGCGCTCGGCCGACACCATCGGCGTACCGAGGCGCTCCTGCCGCTTCCGCGGCACCCAGTCGAGGGCGCCGTTGGCGAGCATGTAGGCGAACGACACCACCACGGCCAGCGAGAAGATCAGCACCTCGACCAGCCCGACCGCACCGAGGTTCCGGTAGATGACGGCCCACGGGTAGAGGAAGATGATCTCGATGTCGAAGACGATGAAGATCATCGCGATCAGGTAGAAGCGCACCGGGAAGCGTTCGAGCGTCTCCCGGCCGGGGACGATGCCGCACTCGTAGGGCGAGCGCTTGGCGATGGTGGGCTGCTTCGGGGCCAGGAGCTTCGACGCCAGCAGGCTCAGCACCGCGAAGAGGATCGCGAGGACAGCCAGGCAGACGATCGGAAGGTACTGGCCCATGCGTCAGGCCTCCGTGGTGGCCGGGAGCAGCCCGCGGCGCTCCGCGGCGAGCTTGTCACGACGGTGGAGCGCGTTCAGCGTGAACCCGAACATGATCCCGGAGCCGATGGTGAGCATGGCGGCCGGGAACCGGCTGTCACCGATGTTGCGCTCCATGATCACCGACACCGCCGGCGCCGACTCGTCGGCGACGGGCAGCGGCGGGGCCTCACCGGGCACGGCCTCCTGCTCGATCACCGGGTGCACCTGCACGATGGCGTAGTGCGTGGGGTGACGGAGCTCGAGGAACGTCTGGCGCAGGCGGGTGGTGATCCGCTCGATGCGGGACGGGTCGTCGGGCAGCCTGGTCTTGCCGCCGATCTCGAAGCTGTAGTCGGTGATGTAGTCGGCGGCGCCCTCGATGCCGAGCTCGGCGATCGGGTGCTCGGTGAGGTACTCGTCGACGGTGGCCTTGGCCTCACCGAAGCTCGGGTCGGACTCCGGGAGGAGCTTCCAGCCGCCGAGGGTGGGCTCGACGGCGTCGCGCACCTTCTCGAAGTCCTCGCCCTCGAGCTCGTTGTACACCTCGGGCGTGGGCAGCTCGCCGGTGTCGAGGTCGTGGGCCTCCTGGAGGAGGGCCAGCTCCGTGCTCGGGTAGACGACCTCCTTGACCTCCCACTTCGGGCCCTGGCCGAGCATGCCCACGTTGCCGTAGACCCACCACACGATGCCCATGATGAGCATCCAGCCCCAGAAGGCGGCCGAGGAGATGAAGAACCCGAGCCGGTTGCCGACGTTGGTGGCCACCAGCAGGTAGACGGAGCCCATCAGCACCACCACGCCGACGGCGGTGGCGAGGAAGCCGCGGATCTGCGGATCCCAGGCGATGCCGGCGAGCACGTTGAGCGTGGTCATCTCAGGACTCCTCGTCCTCGTCCGTGGCGGCGGCCGTGGTGGAGGTGGTGGTGGACGTGGCATCGGTGGCCTGCTGCGCCTCCGCGCCGGCGGGCACGCCGTCGTCGCCGGCGCCGGCGGCGTCCTCCAGGTGGAGGTTGGCCTCGTAGCGGGCCACCGCTTCGACCATCTCGGGCGGGAACATGCCGTCGCCCTCGACCTCGGGGGTGTTGGGGTTGTCACCGAAGCCGGGCATCCGACCGCTGCCCTGGCCCCGCTGGCCGTAGAGCAGGTTCTTCACGGAGCCGGCGTCGATGAAGTCGACCAGCTCCTGCAGGTTGAGGAACTGACGGGGGATCACCGGGTAGCGGAGCGAGAACCCGAAGGCGCCCGACCCGGCCGGGAACCCGGCGTGGGCACTGAGGTCGGCGTCGAGCGGGAGCTGCGAGCCGGGCACCAGCGAGGCGCCCTTGGTGTGGCAGCGAGCGCAGGAGAAGGCGCCGCCGGCGAAGCCGTCCTCGAGACCGAGGTTGAAGATCGTCTCCCCGACCGCCGGATCCGAGTAGTCGATCGGCGCGCCGTCGGCGACCCCGAGCTCCTTGCGGAGCTGTCCCTCGGCGGCGGCCTGGGCCTCCTCGTAGGGGATCTGGATCGACTCGATGTAGGCGATCAGCTCGTCGATCTGCTGATCGGTGAGCGGGCCGCCGCCCTCCACACCCCACGCCGGCATCGGCGTGCCCGGGCGGCCGTAGACGAGGATGTCGCGCACCTCTTCGACGTCGAACCGGAGCATCACCGTGTTGAGGGCCGGAGCCCGCCAGGTGACGGTGGCATCGAAGTTGCCGTCGGCGTCGGTGAGGGTGAACGGCGGCGCCACACCACCGGTGGCTTCGGCGCCACCGTGGCAGCCCGCGCAGTCGTAACCGCCCTCGGCGGTGGTGGCGAAGAGCTTCGAGCCACGGTTGACGAAGACGTCGTCGAACATCTGCTCCGCCCCCTCCATGCGGGAGGGCTCGGCCAGCCAGTAGAGCGGCACGCCCACCGCGCAGATGGCGAGGAGGATGAGCGACGTGGACAGCGCCTTGGTGAGGCGCGGCCCCTCGAGGCCCTCGTCGTCGTAGTAGGGCTTGCGGTTGGGGGCCAGCTCGATCTCCGAGCCGACCTCCGGCCGGCCGGCCCGCACGTTGACGAGCACGTACCAGACGAAGCCGATCAGCGAGAGGACCGCGATGACGGACCCGATGGACTTGACCGTGCTGGCCCCCAGCACGGCCGCAGACAGATTCACCATGTCGTCAGTGCGATCCCCCGCCCACGCAGTGCGGGCCTTCTGCTTCCTGGCCAGTGGTGTTGACGCCGATCGGCGGGCCCTGGATCACGGTGCCGGTGTCGACCGAGATCGTGGTGCCGGCCTTCATCGGGAACCGGTCGAGCCCGCGCGGCGCCGGCCCGCCCTTCTTCTCGCCGTTGCGGTTGTACTGCGAGCCGTGGCACTGGCACTCGAACCACTGCGAGGTGGCGCACTGCGGCACGCGGCAGCCCAGGTGGACGCACTTCTGGTAGAGCGCCGTGTACCCGGCCTCCATGCCCTCGAGCTCGGGCGGTGAGTACACGCCGCGAGCGGCGGGCAGGGCCGACGAGGGGTAGTGGGTGACCCACATGCGGCCCTCGGGGTAGTAGGCGAAGCCGTCGCCCTC
The DNA here is from genome assembly GCA_030852625.1 of Actinomycetota bacterium. GTDB lineage: Bacteria > Actinomycetota > Acidimicrobiia > Acidimicrobiales > VFJN01 > VFJN01. Next base: position 1,018 of record JALYWQ010000106.1, on the reverse strand, counting down.
CTCGATCTTGGCGTCGATGGAGGCCGGCGTGCCGATGTCGATCACCGAGCCGAAGCCGCCACCGAGCTTCGGCCACAGGAAGGCCAACACCCCGGCGCCGAAGCCGCTGATGCCGAGGCCGAAGAACGTGACGATGCCCCGGTTGAAGAACTGCCGGCGGGTGACGCCGAGCACCTCGTCGTCGGGCGGCACCCACGCCACGGGTGCGGAGGCGCCGACCGAGGCCAGCTCCTTCGATGCCCCACGCAGCTCGAGGGCCGCAGCGGCCTCGACCTCGCGGCCGCTGAGGGGCTCGGCCACCTCGTCGGACGGGGCCGTGGCACCGCGATCGCGCTTGCGGGTCTCCCGGGCCAGCGCCCCGATGGCGTTGCCGGTGTCGCGTCGGCGGGCCGACGCGAACACCACCACGCCGCCGAGCACGATGAGGATCGGCAAGGCGATGAGCAGTGCGGTGGTCGATTCCATGACAGCTACCTCCTCACAGCTCGACGAACAGGCCCGTGTTCCACGGGAAGATGAAGTTGAAGCCCGGTCCACGGAAGAACGTGCCGATGATCACGAGCACGGCCCAGAACATCAGGAACAACGTGAACAGGGAGATGGCGAACTTGCGATCCTCGGGCTTGTTGCTGGGATTGCGATCTGTGTAGGGGGCGAGGATCAGGCCCACCAGAGCCATACCCGGAAGGAGCACGCCGGCCACCATCGGGTGGAACCACTTGAGGAGCTCCTGGAGGCCGAGGAAGTACCACGGGGCCTTCGAGGGGTTCGGCGTCTGGTTGAAGTTGGCCAGCTCGAGCAGCGGGGCGTTCACGAACACCGAGAACACGAGGGTGAAGGCGGTGCAGGCGAGGGCGGCCGCGAACTCGACCACCAGCAGGTGGGGCCACACGTGGACCTTGTCCTGGGGGGTGGCCTTGACGTCCTGGATCGAACCCGACTTCACCACCGTGAGGAGGCGCTGGGTGTGGCCGCCGGGGCCCACGCCGACGGGCGGGGCCGGGGCGGTGGCCGTGGC
>JALYWQ010000103.1 GCA_030852625.1 Actinomycetota bacterium | reverse complement strand
TCCCACACCAGCCGAGGGGCGAGGGTGGGGTCGGCTCGGTAGCCGGCGGTGGGGTCGCGCCGGTCCGGCGTGGCGAGCACCTCGGCGAGCAGGTCGAGGGCCACCTGGAGGTCGTCCGGGTCGTCGGTCGGCCCGAGCTGCTCGAGGCGCGCTGCGGTGGCCCCGAACCCCGCCACCCGCAGCCATGCCGGGGCCTGGGCTCGCAGCAGCCAGTCGGCGGCCAACCACGCCCGGGCGCTGTCCTCCGGCGGGAGTGGACCGTCCCCGGCGTGCCCGACGGCACGGGTGCCGATGAGCTCGCGGGCGAAGCGCTTGAGCTGCTGCCGGCGGTCGTGGTCGAGGGCCGACGCGAACCACCGGGTGTAGGCCGCCAGCACCGGCGACACGGTGCTCGGCGCGTCGCTGTGACGCTCGTGGGCCAGCCAGGCCACCAGCTCGAGCAAGGTGAGGTGAAGGCCCCGTCGCGGGTGCGGTGTGTCCTCGAGGACCACCTCGGCGAGGTCGAGCTGTCCCCCGCCCGCGGCAGCCGCCGCACCCGGTGGCGCGGCGGGGTGCGGCGGACGGGCCGACAGCAGGTCGGGCAGCTCGGCATCGGTGACGAGGAGGGGCGCCAGCTCGATCCAACCGACCTCTCGGATCTCGTCCCGGCCGTCGAGCCACGGGAACCAGTCGTCGGGAGCTCCGATCATCACCTCGGTGCGACCGTCCGGCAGGCGGTCCCCGGACGTGGCCTCGGGGTGGACGGCGTGGAGGCGCCCCATGTGCCGGGGCCCGAGGAGCTGGTAGGGGAACACGTCGGGCACACGGACGTCGGCCAGCTCGGCGGCCACGACGTTGGGCAGCGCGCCGCCCCGTCGTCGCCACCCGTCGTTGCCCAGCCCGCCGCCGAGCTCGGCGAAGGTCGGTTCGATGTCGATGCAGGCGTAGGCCACCTCGCCCTGGGTCTCGCGGGCCGCCTCGCAGAGGAGCTCGTAGCGGGCGAGGATGGCCTCGTCGTCGCAGCCCGGCCCGCCCGCCGCCAGCGCCAGGTGGGGGGTGGCGCCGAAGGTGATGGAGGCGGTGCGGATCCGGTCGCCGAGGTCGCCCTGGACCAGGTCGCACCAGGCTCGGGCCTTGGCAGCGTGGTGGAGCACGGCGGGTGCTTCGGCCGCCGACACCTGGAAGTGGGCGCCGAGGAGCCGCACGGGCACCTGTTCCTCCCCGGACAGCTCGCCCAGCACCCAGTCGGCGGCCAGGTCGAGCCACGGCGCCGGCACCACCCCCACCTCGCCGGCCGGAAGCGGGAACACCCGGAGGACGACGGCGGCGGGGCACAGGTCCAGGTCGTCGAGCGGGCCGCGCGGGACGATCACCGTCACCAGGCCGTCGGCGAGGCCGGCGTCCTCCAGGGCCCGGGCCACGACGTCGGGGACGGTGGCGATGAGGTCGGGATCGGCGTCGAGGTGGCTGACCCGCAGGATGAGCCCATCCGGTGCGAGCACCGGATGGGAGAGGACCGGTCCGCCTGGCACGCCAGGCTCGGTGCCGGCCAGCTCGGCGATCGCCCACCGGGCCTGGCTCAGGGCTCGGGCCGCGGTTTCGTCGTCCGCCGTGCCCGTGACGTGGACGACGAACCCTCCTCCTGTCTCTGCTGCCACGTCGCCCGCTCCAGGCGCAACCCGGACTGCCATCGGCCGGAGCCTACGGCCGGTGTCGCGCCGGCGGACGCCGATGTCCCGAGGTGGGCGGAACTTGCCCCCGTCCCGATCGGGCCACAACATGCCTGGAGCGCTGCTGTCCTCAGCAGTACCATCCGCCACACACGTCACAGGAGCCACATGAGCAGCATCGAACACGTCGCCGGCCGAGAGGTCCTCGACTCGCGCGGGAACCCCACCGTCGAGGTGGAGGTGTTCCTCGTGTCGGGTGCGAGCGGTCGCGCGATGGTGCCCTCGGGCGCGTCCACCGGCCAGTTCGAGGCCGTCGAGCTCCGTGACGGTGGCGCCCGCTACCTCGGCAAGGGCGTCGAGCAGGCCGTCGGGCACGTCAACGACGAGATCGGTGGCGCCCTGGAGGGCATGGAGGCGCTCGACCAGCGCGGCATCGACCTGCTGCTGCTCGACCTCGACGGCTCGCCGAACAAGGCCAACCTGGGCGCCAACGCCATCCTGGGCACGAGCCTCGCGGTGGCCCACGCCGCCGCCGAGGAGACCGGCCTGCCCCTGTGGCGCTACGTCGGCGGCACCAACGCCCACGTGCTGCCGGTGCCCATGATGAACGTCCTCAACGGCGGGGCCCACGCCGACAACACCGTGGACTTCCAGGAGTTCATGATCATGCCGGTGGGCGCGGCCGGCTTCAGCGAGGCCGTGCGCTGGGGTGTCGAGACGTACCACACGCTCAAGGCCCTCCTCCACGAGCGGGGCCTGGCCACCGCCCTCGGCGACGAGGGGGGCTTCGCGCCGAACCTGGCGTCGAACGAGGACGCCGTGCGGCTGCTCCTCGAGGCCATCGAGCGGGCCGGGTTCACGCCGGGCGAGCAGATCGCCATCGCCCTCGACGTGGCGTCCACCGAGTTCTACACGGAGGCCGGCGGCTACGAGTTCGCCGGCGAGGGCCGCACGCTCACGTCGTCGGAGATGGTCGACGAGCTGGCCCGCCTCTGCGACGCCTATCCGATCGTCTCGATCGAGGACGGCATGGCTGAGGAGGACTGGGAGGGCTGGAGCCTGCTCACCGCCAAGCTGGGCGACCGGGTGCAGCTGGTGGGCGACGACCTCTTCGTCACCAACGTGGAGCGCCTCGAGCGGGGGATCGACCAGGGGGTCGCCAACTCGATCCTCGTGAAGGTCAACCAGATCGGCACGCTCACCGAGACCCTCGACACCGTCGGCATGGCCACCGCCGCGGCCTACACCTCCGTCATGTCGCACCGCTCCGGTGAGACCGAGGACGTCACCATCGCCGACCTGGCCGTCGCCACGAACTGCGGGCAGATCAAGACCGGCGCCCCGGCCCGGTCCGACCGCGTGGCCAAGTACAACCAGCTGCTGCGCATCGAGACCGAGTTGGGCCAGACCGCGGCGTACCGCGGTGCGTCGGCGCTCGCCGGAGGTGCTCGCACCTGATGGCACCGCGGCGCCGCCTGGCGCGGAACCTCGGGGTGGCCGGTGGCGGCGCCTGCGTCCTCGCGGCGCTAGCGGTGTTCGTCTTCCCCACCCGGGCCTTCCTCGACCAGCGCGCCGCCACCAACGACACCCAGGCTCGCATCGATGCGCTGCGGGAGCAGAACGAGGTCATGGAGGAGCGCATCGAGCGCCTCGACGACCCCGAGGAGATCGAGCGCCTGGCCCGGGAGCAGTACAACCTCGTCCTCCCGGGCGAGGAGGCCTACGCGGTGCTCCCGGCGCCGCTGCCGCCCCTGGAGCTGCCCACCATCTGGCCCTTCGGTTCCCTCCTGCCCCCCGAGGCCCCGCAACCCTGACGCGGGTTGGCTGACCGCCGACGGCGGGTACGGTGCCCCCGATGTTGCTGATCGACGACTTCCGCCTCGCGCTGCCCGTCGATCGTGCCTGGGAGCTGCTCAACGACCTCGCCCAGGTCGCTCGCTGGGTGCCAGGAGCGTCGATCGACGCCGTGGAGGACGGCCAGCACCGGGGCACCGTGGCGCTGAAGGTGGGCCCGGTGACCACCACCTTCGCCGGGACCGCGACGATCACCGAGGTCGACGAAGAGGCCCACCGGCTGGTGATCACCGCCTCCGGCGTGGACACCGCCGAGGACGGCGAGGCCCCCTCGGTGGTGGTCATGACGGTCGTGGTCCGCGAGCTCCGTGACGGCTGCCAGGTCGACGTCCACGCCCGCGCCGACGTGAAGGGTCGGGTGAACCGCTTCGGCGAGGGCGTCCTGCGCGACGTGAGCGCGGCCACCCTCAAGAAGGTCGCGGTGGCCATCCGACGCGACCTCGGCCTCGGCGAGCCGCCCCGACCGCTGCCCGAGGGCCTCCCGCCGATCGAGGTCGACGGCCCCGTCGTCGGCGACGCCGACATCCGAGGCCCGTCGGTACCCCGCATCAGCCTGCGGACCCCCAACATCCCGTTGCCCGATCGCGACGCGCCGCCGAAGCCCGAGGACCGCTACGACCTCGCTCCGCCCGTCGAGCTCGATCGCCCCGCTGCGGCCGCGCCGCCGCCCCCGCCCGAACCGGAGCCCGAACCGGAGCCGGAGCCGGAGCCCGAACCGGAGCCGGACCCCGAGCTGGAACCCGAGCCCCAACCGGAACCGGAACCAGTGCCCGAGCCCGAGCCGGTCCCCGCTCCGCCTCCGGTGGCGCGGGACCTGCCACCGCGGCTGCCGGCGACCGGTCGCACGTCCGCCGACGTGCTCCGGCCGACCGACGGCGGCGCCACCGGCACGCGCGTGGCACCGTTCGCGGTGGTGCTCGTGCTGCTGTGGATCCTGCGCCGGCTGCTCGGCTCCGGCGACGGGTGACCGACGCCGACACGGCCGCCGTGGAGGCCCTCCTCGGCCGGCCCGTCCAGGGCCGCTTCGAGGTGGTGGTGCGGCACGCCGACGGCTCGCCGGTGGTGCTGCGCAACCACCCGCTCCTCGACGACGGCACGCCGATGCCCACCCGGTACTGGCTGGTGGGCGAGCCGGAGCGGACCCTCGTCTCGCGACTCGAGGCCGATGGCGGCGTCCGCCGGGCCGAGGCCGAGATCGACGCCGACGTCCTGGCCGCGGCCCACGCCCGCTATGCCCTCGAACGTGACGCCGCGATCCCCGCCGACCACGTGGGACCGCGCCCGTCGGGGGGCGTGGGTGGCACCCGCCTCGGCGTGAAGTGCCTCCACGCGCACTACGGCTGGTTCCTGGCCGGCGGCGACGATCCGGTGGGCGAGTGGGTGGCCGAGCGGCTGGCCGAGGGCCACGGATCGTCCCGCTAGGTTGCGCCCGTGACCACCCTCGCGGCGATCGACTGCGGCACCAACTCCACCCGCGTGCTCATCAGCGACGGTGAGGGCCGCCGCCGCACCACCGTGCACCGGGAGAACACCATCACCCGGCTCGGGCAGGGTGTCGATGCAGCCGGGCGCCTCGATCCCGAGGCCATCGAGCGGAGCCTCGCGGCCCTCCGTCGCTACCGCGGCGCCATGGACGAGCACGGCGTCGAGGCGGTGCGGATCACCGCCACCTCGGCGGCGCGGGACGCCCTCAACGCCGACGCCTTCTTCGATCCCGCCGAGGCCATCGTCGGGGTCCGCCCGGAGCTCATCAGCGGGACCGAGGAGGGCCAGCTCACCTTCGCCGGGGCCACCGCCGAGCTCGACCCCGCCGACGGGCCGTTCCTCGTCGTCGACATCGGGGGCGGGTCGACCGAGCTGATCCTCGGCACGACGTCGGTCGAAGCCGTCACCTCCCTCGACCTCGGGTGCGTCCGGCTCACCGAACGCCACCTCGAGGCCGACCCGCCCGCGCCCGAGGAGCTCTCCAACGCCATCGGTGAGGCCACGGACCTGTTCACCGACGCCCTGCTCCAGTTCCCCGCCATGCGGGAGGCCAACGTCCTCGTCGGCGTGGCCGGGACGGTGTCGACGGTGACCGCGGTCGAGCTCGGCCTGGCCGAGTACGACCGTGACGCCATCCACCACTTCCGGCTCGAGCACGCCGCCGCGGAGGACGTCTTCCGCACGCTCGCCACCGAGGCCCTGGTCGATCGCATCCACAACCCGGGCCTCGAAGCAGCCCGCGCCGGGGTGATCGTGGGCGGGTGCTGCGTGCTCGTCTCGCTCTTCCGCACCCTCGGCGCGAGCGAGATGCTCGTGTCGGAGAGCGACATCCTCGATGGCCTCGTGTTCAGCCTGGCCGACCGCCTCGGCGGCTGAGCGCTCCCGTCGCTAGGTTGCAGTCGATGTCGTCGTTGACCGGCCGCCGCATCGTCCTTCGGCCCCTCGTGCTGGAGGACTTCGCCCAGTGGCGCGAGGTCCGTCGCCGCAACGCCGACTGGCTCATCAAGTGGGAGCCGATGCGGGTGGCCGGCGCGCCTGACCCGGTCGAGAGCCGCGACGCGTTCGCCATCCGCTGCGGAGCCCGCCAGCGGGAACGCCAGCTCGGTACCGGCTACGGCTACGGGATCTTCGTCGACGGTGGGTTCGCGGGGGAGATCAACCTGTCGATCGTGCAGCGGGGCCCGTTCCAGAGCAGCTACCTCGGCTACTGGATCGACGAGCGCCACGCCGGCCAGGGCTACATGCCCGAGGCCGTGGTCTGCCTGTGCCGAGCGGCCTTCGAGGAGCTCGGCCTCCACCGGGTGCAGATCTCGATCATCCCCCGCAACACCGCCAGCCGGCGCGTCGTCGAGAAGCTCGACATCCGCAACGAGGGCTTGGCCGAGCGCTACCTCGAGATCAACGGCGTGTGGGAGGACCACTACCGCTACGCCATCACCGCCGAGGAGTGGGAAGCGCGCAGCAAGGTCCTCGTCGACGAGTGGCTCGCGTGAGGCGGCCCGCCAGCAGCTAGCGCGACGTGATCTTGGCCTGGAGGGCCGCCACCCGCTCGCGGAAGGCCGGCTGCTCGAGGGACCACACCTGCGGCACCAGTTCCCGGTCGACCGCCGTCGGGTGGTCGGGCACGTCGGCCATGTCGGCGATGGTGGCCTTGATCTTCTCGACAAGCTCCTTCGGCCCCGACGCGGCCCGTTCGGCCATCGTCTGCGCGGCGGCCAGGAGCTCGTCGTCGGGCACGCAGCGCCACACGAGGCCGACCCGCTCGGCTTCCTTGCCGTCGAGGACCTCGCCGAAGAGCACCGCGGCGGCGACGGCCTGGGGACCGGCGATGCGGCGGAACATCCACGTGTGGCCGCCACCGGGGTGGAGGGCCAGCTGCACGAACCGGGTGTCGAAGCGAGCCCGGGTGGCGGCCAGCCGCACGTCGCAGCAGAGGGCCAGGTTCATCCCGGCGCCCACGGCGGCGCCGTTGACGGCGGCGATGGTGGGCAGGGTGGAGCGACCGACCCGGAGGAACCCCTCGTAGATGCTGCGGAGCCCCGATTCGGCGCCCCCGTCGGCCGACGACGACAGGTGGGACAGGTCGGCGCCGGCGCAGAAGGCCGGTCCGGCGCCGGTGATCACGACGGCGCCGACGGCGGGGTCGGCCTCGAGTTGGTCGAAGGTGTCGATGAGCTCGGTGCCCATGGCGAGCGTGAGGGCGTTGCGGCGGTCGGCGTCGGTGAGGGTGACCGTGGCCACCCCGTTCGACACCTCGGTGTGGACGAGCGACATGGTCCCGAGTCTGCCCTGTCAGGGAGGGTGACGTGACCGGGGGGCTCGGCAACGTTACGATTCGATGACCCTGCCGGCTTCGGGCGTGCAGGAGCGTAGGCTTGTGTGGCTGCTGTTGCGCCCGTTGCTCATGTGGAGGTTGTGGTACTTGAGGTTTACGCGGTCGGCCTCCTGGCCCAAGCTCGTCGGTGTGGTCCTCGCGGCCGCCCTCGTGCTCGGCCCCGCCGTCTCGTCGGACGCCAAGGCCACCAAGGATCCGTCGGCCGAGCGGGCCGAGGTGCGGAAGAAGAAGGCCGCCCTCGCCGGTCAGGTGAACACGCTGAAGGCCACCGACCGGGAGCTCGAGGCGGCCCTCGACGACCTCAACGACCACGTGGCCGGCGAGGAGGCCCGGCTGGCCGAGGCCCGGCGAGCCGCCAACGCCGCCGACGCCGCCCACGCCGAGGCCATCACCGCCGTGAACGCCAAGAAGGCCGAGATCGAAGCGCTGCAGAGCAAGATCCGCGACTTCGCCGTCCAGGCCTTCATCCACCCGCCGGCCGACGACGCCATCGCCGCCCTCGACACCACCGATCCCGGTGAGGCGGCCGAGAAGCGGGCCCTCCTCGAGCTCCAGAACACCAACGACGCCGACCTCCTCGATCAGATGAGCGCCGCCCAGGAGGACCTCGAGGTGGCCCAGAAGGTCGCCGAGGAGGCCAAGGCCCGGGCCGACGCCAAGAAGAGCGAGGTGGCGGCACGGCTCGCCGAGGTGGAGTCAGCCCGTGACCAGAAGGCCGCCGTGGCCTCCGAGGTCGACTCCCGCCTCGAACGGGCCCTCAGCGAGGCCGCCGGCCTCGAAGCCCTCGACAAGCAGCTCTCCGAGCAGATCCGCCAGCAGCAGGCCGCCCTGGCCAAGCGCTCCGGTGGTGGCGGCGGCGGACGAGGCGGCTCGAGCGGGCCGGTCGGCAACGTGAACACCAGCATCGTGAACTGCCCCAACGGCGGTCGCCTGTCGGTGGCGTCCTCCATCGCCGGCAGCGTGCAGTCCCTCCTCGACGAGGCGGCCGGCACCGACGCCAGCAGCCTCTGCGGCGGCGGCTACCGCTCCTCGCAGGCCCAGATCGATGCCCGACGCCGCAACGGGTGCCCCGACATCTACGACTCGCCGCCCAGCTCCTGCCGCACGCCCACCGCTCGTCCGGGCCAGTCGATGCACGAGCGGGGCCTGGCCATCGACTTCACCTGCAACGGTTCGATCATCGGCAGCCGTTCCGGCCCCTGCTGGAACTTCCTCAGCGCCAACGCCGGCAAGTACGGGCTCCGGAACCTCCCGTCCGAGCCCTGGCACTGGTCGACCAACGGCAACTAGGTCGGCGTCAGTCGTCTCTGACGACGGCGGGGGAGTGGCGGAAGAACTGTTCGACGTCGCGCTCGTAGAGGTACTCCGGTGACGTGCCGCCGACCGTGCGGCGGATGCGCAGGGCCTCGACGAAGTCGGCCACCGTGCCGGCCGACGTGAAGCGGTAGTCGAAGCCGGCCCGCTTCAATCGGCGGTTGTCGGCGCCGCGACCGTGACGGAGCAGGTCGAGCAGCTCCGGCGGGAGGTCGATCCCTGCCCGGCGCAGCGGGCTCGAGAGGATCCCCATGCCCACCGGGGGCAGCGGGAACGTGCGGCGCCCGCACATCGAGGCCACCTCGCTCCACGGCAGCAGGCCGTCGCCGGCCACGTTGTAGATGCCCTGCACGCCGTGCTGGAGCACGAAGAGGATGGCCCGCACCACGTCGGTCTCGTGCACGAACTGGAACCGCGGATCGAACCCGAGGATCGACGGCACGACGGGGAGCTCGAGGATCTTGGCCAGCGGCGTGGTGATGTCGGGCCCGAGCACGTTGGAGAACCGGAGCATCGACACGAGCACGTGGGGGTTGTCGACGGCGAAGTCGCGCACGTAGCTCTCCACCTCGAGGAGGCTGCGCTCGACCATGCTGCGGGGCGGGCTCGTGCGGCGCGACTCCTCGGAGAACCACACCGGGTCCTGCGGGGAGGCCCCGTAGACGAGGGTCGACGACTTCACCACCACGTTGCGGACGGTGGACCCCGGCGCCGACGCCGCCGCGAAGAGGTTCATGGTGCCGATCACGTTGATCTCGTGGATCGAGCGCGACCGCATCATCGTGGAGTCGACCACGAGGAAGGTGTGCACGATCGTGTCGATCTTGGCCGCCTTCACGATGCGGGCCAGGATCGAGTAGCTCTCGTCGCTGCGGACGTACTCGGTGCGCTCGAGCTGGATGGTGGGCTCGAAGCGGTCGAGGCCCACGATCACGTCGACCGACGGATCGGCTTCGAGGGCCTGGGCCACGCGGCCGCCCCAGAAGGTGCCGAGGCCGGTGATGAGGACGCGTTGGCCCATCAGCCGAACCAGACCGACTTGCGGGCCCGGAGCATCTCGTAGAGCGCTTCCTGGATCTTGGTGCGGATCTGCTCGGACTCGTCCATGATCCGGCTCCGGGAGTAGCGGGCCTGATCGGGCTCGACGTCGAAGTGCACCGGGTCGAGGACCTTGATCCGGATCTTGGCCGGGAGCGTGAGGGCGGCGCCCAGCGGCCCGAGGCCCGCGAAGGCGAACATGTTGGCCGTGATCGGCACGTAGGGCAGGCCGAGGAGCTTGGCCAGCGGCGCCGACTTGAAGAGGATCGGCATGGCCTCCTCGGCGCCCACGACAGCGATGGGGATGATCGGCACCCCGGCACGCATGGCGATCTGGACGAAGCCACCCCGACCGAACCGGCGCAGCTGGTAGCGCTCGCCGTAGGTCTTGCCGGTGCCCTTGGTGCCCTCGGGGAACACCAGGGCCAGCTGCTGCTGCTCCCGCAGGAGGCGATAGGCGTTGTCGGGGTGGGCGAGGACGCCGCCGACCCGCGACCACATCGTGCCGACGACGGGGAGCTTCTTGAACATCTCGTCGGCCAGGCCGTAGACGGGCCGGCCGAGGGTGGTCTCGATGCCGTGCATGATCGCCGGGGCGTCGGGCGGGATGGCGCCGGCGTGGTTCGACACCAGCAGGGCGCCGCCGGTGGTGGGGATCTTGTCGATGCCGTCCCACTCGACGCGGTGCCACCGCTCGTACATCGGCGCGTAGATGGTTCGGGCCAGCTCCCGCATGTGCTCCGAGCGGCCCCACTCGTCGACGTCGGAGAGCCGTGGGTCCTGGAGATCCTCGGCGTCGTCCTTCGGGACGGGGACCAGGGCGACCGAGCGGGTGCCGGTGGCTCGCGCGGGGCGCGACGGTGCCGCGGTCTTGACCGGCTTCGCGGCCCGCGGCTTGCTCGGTTTCTCCGTCGCCATGGAGCCCGATGCTACCCACCGGCTACGGGCTACCAGCCCTCCTGGTCGAGGCGCTCGTCGAGGTGGGTGCGCCCGGTGGGGCAGGTGGGGAGGGCCGGGCACCAGTTGCACGGCGGGCCGGGCTTCAGCACCGGCTCGTGCTCGCTGGTGCGGAGGTCGACGATGGCGTTGGCGGCGCCGATCACCCGTTCGGCCGCGGCCACGAGGAGGTTCTCGGTGACCAGCTCCACCTGCAGCCGTCCGGCGTCGAGGTAGTAGGACGCCAACGCCCGGGGCGGGGTGCCGAGGCGGAGGGTCTCGAGGAGGGCGTAGAACCGCAGGTCGTCCTGGTGGCTGCCGGCGAACCGCCCCGTCTTCATGTCGAGCAGCACCTTCCCGGCTCGTACCCCCTCGGCCCGGCCGACGGTGAGGTCGACCTTGCCGCTCAGGGCCACCCGGTCGCCGCACAGGTCGGCCCGCAGGCGGGCCTCGGTGACCGGCCGCCAGCGGGCCTCGAGCGGGGGGAAGCACTCGGCGAACATCGTGACCCGCTCGGTGGCCCGACTGCGCAGCTCGGCCCGTTCGGCCTCGCTGAGCTGACCGAGGAACGGGGCCAGGTTGCGTTCGCTGTCGATGAGGGCGGCCATGGCCTCGTCGACGAGCAGGCCGGGGGCGGGGTCGCCCCGCCAGTGGACGGAGAGCTCGATGGCCTTGTGGGCCACGCTGCCGGTGGCGGTGGGGACGGTCCACGTGAAGCCCTGTTGCTCCTCGGCGAGGTACTTGCCCTCGCAGCCCAGCACCGACGACATGGCGTGCTTGCTGATGAAGAGCGTCTCGCCGTCGGGAAGGCGGGCGACGGCAGGGCCGAGGCGCTCCTCCAGCCCGGCCCGCAGCTCCGGGCCGATCCGGGGGTCGAAGGCGGGGCGCTCGTCGGGGCGGGCCCCCAGGGCCGCGAGCAGGTCCCGCTGGGCCGGGTTCAGGCCCGAGCCGTCGTCGATCTCGTCGCTCTCCTCGGCGGGGTCCAGCAGCACCACGACCCCAATTGTCACACCCCCGGAGTTGAATCGTGAGCGATGCAATCGTCCTCCATCCGCTTCGCCCGAGCCGTGCAGACCCTCGCCCAGACCGCCCGTGCCCTCGGCCTCACCGTGCCGGGGTTCCGCAGCCCGCCACGCCTGGCCGGCGTCCAGCGATCGATCAAGCGATGGGATGGTGGCGCCACCGTGGCCGTGGTGGTGCGCGACCGCCCGTGGCCCGCGGTGCAGGCCGATCTCATCGAGGGCATCGTCACCGCCAACGGCCTGCTCGGTCCCGGCGCCGACCGGGTCCGCACGGCCCTCTGGGCGGCGCTGGAGCCCACCACCGCCACGGTGGCCCTCGCGGCCGTCGCCGCTCCCGGGAAGGGGAGGGAAGCGGCCTAGCCTCCTCCTGTGCGGTCGTGGCGCGTGCTCCTGGACCAGCTGTCGGTCGACGACGTGTTCGTGGTCCTCGACTACGCCGACGTGTTCGTCGTCGTGCGGGAGGGGGCCGACGGGCCGTCCGACACCGACTGGGAGGTGAACGTCAGCACCACCGGGCCGTTGCACCTCGAGCCGGGGCGCCACGAGCTCCACGTGAAGAGCGCCGACGGCCACGTGCTGCTGGGGCCGGCCGTCCTGCGCTTCAGCGATGGCCGCCGCCACCTCTTCCGGGGCGACGGGCCCCTCGACGGCGTCGACCGCCTCCTCCAGTAGTCGTCCTACGCTGGGGCCGCACCCGCCCGGGTGGCGCAACTGGTGGACGCGGAGGGCTTAAACCCCTCTGGCCCTTCGGGGCTGTGTGGGTTCGAAACCCACCCCGGGCACTGAGCGGCCCGACTACTGCTGGATGCGGGCGTGCATCCAGGCTCGCCAACCGGCCAGGGTGTGGTCGACCGCGAGGTAGGCCTGGCTGTACGCCGCAGCCCGCTCGTCGACCTGGGCCAGGTACTCGGCACCGGCCCGACGGAACACGCCGGCCTGGGGATCGGCCTGCGCGTGGGCCCAGCGCAGGAGCTGCTCCCGCTCCTCGAGGACGGCCTCGGCGAGCTGGACCACCCGGGTGATGCAGCGGTCGAGGGTGGCCGGGTCGCCGGGGTCGGCGCCGGCGGCGTCGGACGCGATGTCGCGCTCGATGGCGTGCAGTTGGTCGAGGTAGGCCTCGGGGCCGAGGAAGCTGGTTGGTGCCACGTCGCCATCGTGCGCGGATGCACCGGTTTGCACCATGGGCCGATCGGATCATTTCCGGAGCCGGGCAGCCGGGCAGCCGGGCGGAGGGCTGGCATGATGCCCGGGTGCCGGAGACGATCCCCTACGACGAGTTCGCCTACTTCGCCGACAACGCCAGCGAGTTCGGGATCCCGTACGACGGGCCGCCGGCGGTGCGTCGGGAAGAGGTGCCCCTCGACGACGGGCGCCACCTGAGCGCGCTGGTGTGGGGGGACGGGCCTCCCGAGTGCGTGCTCCTCCACGGCGGAGCCCAGAACGCCCACACCTGGGACACCGTGGCGCTGGCCCTCGGCCGTCCCCTCGTGGCCATCGACCTCCCGGGCCACGGCCACTCCGCGGGTGGGAAGGCCGGATCGCTCACCCTCGAGGCCAACGCCGCCGACGTGGCCCACGTGATGCGGATCCTCGCCCCCGAGAGTCGGTTGCTCGTGGGGATGTCGCTCGGGGGGCTGACGTCGATCATGG